>JAAKFL010000070.1 GCA_011065065.1 Chlamydiota bacterium
GTTGACAAGGGCGTACCAGGATTCCGATGAACGGCGTAAGTGCATTCAGCAAGGTTCACGACGCGAGCTCCAATTTTATCTAATACGTCCATGTGCGCTTTCAATGACTCAAGCTCTTTTTCCAAAGAATTTTCTAAAAGAAATGTTGAATGCCAACCCGCTGCACACACAATACCCAAATCAGAAAGTAATTTGGGTAAAAGATCCATGATTTTTCGCATGGGATCTTCGAGTTCGACTCCCTGATACCCTATTTCAGCGGCTTCTTTTAAACATTGTTCGATGGAAATTTCACTCCCTAACGAAGGAATATCACTATTCATCCACGAAAGAGGGCTCACTCCAAGCTTAATTTGACTCACAAATTTCCTCCAATGTTTTGAGATAGGCGTTTCTGGCGTCACGCACTGTTGATTCATCCGATTTTTCAGCAATCGCAACATCCCACCAGGCGTGACCGGGAGATGACTTTTGAGGATCTGTGTCGATAACAGTGACGCAAGTTTGTTTTTCCGATCGATTCTTCTTTAAAATCGTTTTCAACTCATCGAGCGAACCGGCTTTTTCCGCATGGCATCCATAGCTTTTAGCATTTTGAACAAAGTCTGCAGAACGAGCCAACAAATTCCCAAAAGCTGGCGATCCACACCCTTTTTGAAGCCGATTGATACAACCAAAACCACGATTATCGAGCAATACGACATTGATTTTTAAGTCTTGTTGGATGGCTGTGAGCAATTCAGTATGCAACATTAAGTAACTTCCATCTCCAACGAGAACATAAACTTCTCGGTCCGGATGCGCCATCTTGATTCCTACAGCTCCGGCAATTTCATATCCCATGCATGAGTATCCATATTCCAAGTGATATGAAATGGGGTCGCGAGATCTCCAATTCTTATGCAGCTCCCCTGGTAATCCGCCCGCAGCGCAAATCATGATGTCGGTTTCTTCACAACATTGGTTCACAGCAGCTAAAACTTGTGTGTCTGAAGGGAGTCCTAGGCAGTCTTTTGTGGATTCTTGATAAATGTTTTCCCATTCGTCTTGCAGCGGCTGGAGATTGAATTCCCATTTTTGGCGACCAAGGACTTCACTCAATGCCGTTAATCCCTCTTGAGCATCAGCGATGATAGATTCCCCTTGAGTTTTTGTGGCATCAAAAGCGGTCACATTTATCTGCACGAACTTTGTCGTGCCTCGATGAAAGAGACTTTTCGAAGCCGTGGTAAAATCGGATAATCGAGTCCCCACACACAAAATTAAATCGGCATCTTTTGCGTAGGCATTGGCCGCACTGGTTCCCGTAACCCCAATGGCACCCAAGTTCAAAGGATGATCCCATGGGAGTGAGGTCTTTCCCGCTTGCGTTTCGGTCACGGGAATGCCGTGCGTTTCAGCAAATTTCTGCAATGTCGGTTCGGCACCGCTGTAGTGAACTCCGCCCCCCGCAATAATTAGTGGCTTTTCAGCTTTCTTAAGTAACACTGTTGATCTGACCACAGATCGAGAATCGGGACGGGGTCTTTGCAAATAGTGAATCGTTTCTTCAAAGAATGATTCCGGGTAATCCCACGACTCCGTTTGCGTATCTTGTGGCAAAGCTAATGTCACAGGACCTCGATCCGCAGGATACAACAATGTCCTCATCGCTTGAGGAAGAGATTCTATCAACTGTTCAGGTCGCATAATGCGATCAAAATAACGACTTACGGGTGCAAAACAATCGTTCACAGAAGTCAAAGGACATTCACTATCTTCCAGCTGCTGCAATACTGGATCAGGTCGACGCGAGGCAAAGATATCGCCAGGAAGAAACAATACCGGCAATCGATTCACATGAGCCAATGCTGCCGCGGTCACCATATTGGTGGCACCAGGTCCAATTGACGAGGTCACTCCCATGACTCTTCGGGCACGATGTGATTTGGCAAAGGCGATTGCTGCGTGGGCCATTCCTTGTTCGTTCTGTCCACGGAAATAAGGAATCTCTTCGCGATATTTCCACAGCGCTTCTCCAATTCCTGCTACATTGCCGTGACCGTAAATTCCCCAAACACCTCCAAAGAATGGAACAATCGAGCCATCATGGAGTTCAACTTTTTGTTTCGTGAGGTAAAGAACCAGTGCTTGTGCCATGGTTAATGTTACAGTCCCCTTTTTTTGTTTGATGAGCTTTTCGAGAAGTGTTGTCATATGATCTTGGCCTCCTGATGAATCAAAGTTGAAAAATTATTGGCAATCTCTTGAATCAGATCACCTTTTTGAAAATTTCCAGAAAAAAACTTTTCTGCGGCTGATCCCCAAATACTTCTTCCCACAGCACATCCACGAATTTTAGGGTCCACACAACGTATGCGGGCTAATTCTTGAGAAAGTTCTTGAAGAGGTCGGTTTTGTCCCAACAAAAGAATGCCATGACAATGAGGATCATGTTTATCGATCAATGATGAAATGAATTTCCATGCCACCGCATCTCCATTTGGAGGCAACTTCCACCACTCTGGAGAGATATCATTCTGGTAACACATATCAATCACTTCAGCAATCCGAGTCAAAGAAGGGTCGACAAACTCAATCAACATTTCGCGATTTGTCTCAACGCAAGCCCTATAAAGTCGTTTAAGTTGCTTGATATCGCACGGCAAAGGGCAAAGAACTTTGACTCCGATATGTCTTGGCCAGGAATCGATGATATGTCGTGCTTCTTGCCCCTTCAAAAATTCCAGCGGAGTCGCACCAGGTTCCTCAATACATCGAAAAGTTGGAAAACCCTCATCAGGAAGATGATGATCGATAATGATCCCTAATGAACGATCTGGATTCTGCTTTTTCACCTCTAAAAAAGCTTCAGTCACAAGATCTTTAAACGCCCGAGTCATTTCCGGTGTTTCTTTTTCAAAATGGGTTCTGTGATCGACTGCCAAGAAAAAGAGATCTCGAGCATCCCCCTTCCTTCCCATTTGATGATGTTGTTTTTCAACAGAATCTAAACAGTCGTGATCGATGAAGGAACATAATTCCTCCCAATAAGGCATAGCAGGAGAACACCCATGTCGTGTCACCACTAAAGCTCCATTGGCATTACCCAACTGACAACAACGTTCTAAACCCTCACCAGCCAAATATCCCCTTAAAAAGCCACTCATAAAGGCATCTCCGGCCCCTAAAACATTTATCACTTCAATTGAAAACGGCTTCCCTACCACAAGATTGTCCGCATAGGCAATACATCCCTGTTCACCTCTTTTTTGCACGATCAAAGCCTCACTTTGTTCATGAATATGTGAGAGAGCGGCTCCTAAAGAATGTTCACCTGCCGCCACACGAATTTCCTCTTCCGTTCCTACAATAACTGAACAATCCCCAAATAATTCCTCTAATCGACGCGCAACAACTTCATGAGCCACGTAACGTTCTTCCCCGTCGCCATGCCCAGCTGCACCCCAAAGGACAGGACGATAGTCGATATCGAGAATAACTTCACATTCCGCTTCACGAGCTAACATCACCGCTTTTTTTGTCACAGCAAAGATTTCCGGAGTCGAACAATGTGTCCCTGTAATCAGCAACGCCCTTGTGCGACGAAACATTTCCACACAAATATCTGATTCAGTCAACGCCATATCGGCACAATTTTCACGATAAAAAATCAGAGGAAAATTTTCCGGAGGATCGATACCCAATAAAACAAGTCCAGTCAGATGATCCTGTTTCGTCAACAGACAGGATACATCCACACCCTCATGAATCAATGTCTCGCGAACAAATCGGCCCATTGCCTCATCCCCAACCGCGCTCAAGATTCCCACCTTAAGTCCCAATCTTGAAGAACCAATCGCGATATTTGCCGGGCATCCTCCTACATATTTTGCAAACGTCGTCGCATTTTCCAAAGTCGCCCCAATTTGTTGAGAATAGAGATCGACGGCAGCGCGCCCCATACAAAGTAGGTCTAACTCTCGATCATCCATGAATAACTCCTTTTCTTCGCGATCTTCGCGGTTAAATTTTTCCCGCCGGTTCCATCGTCCACCGGTGCTCTTCAGTAAACTCAGGTACGGTATATCGATTTCTCTCCAAATGACGTATGACCCAAATGTAATACATCCCATATCCCGGCGCCGAGCATTGCGCATGATCCAATTCATCCAGTATCTTAATCGTGTCATACTGCCGTACCTTCATGACATCTTCCCCTAATTCCGCGTGTCCATAACCAGTCGGCTTAGAAAAACGGTAGTGATAAATTTCGGGTTGAGGATGATGATGGGGTGGATAGCTAGACCATCTCCCGGGGAAATTGACCACCTCCCCCAGAACCAGCTCTGTATTCGGATGGCTGTTTGATCCATCAAAAATCGTCCGGACAAATCGGAGAGAAGTATCCTCAACGAGCCCCTTACCTCGATGTTCATCAACCATACCTTCAGGTGAATAAATCACCGCAGGAAACTGTTTGTCATTTGCGGTTTCAAAAAATGTACATTCACAATCTGTAATGGCTTTTAATGTCACTTGAGTGTCATTAGGAACATGAAGAGCCAAAGGCTGTTCATCGAAAAGGGAATTCCGAGTGTTTTGAATGAGCTGGTTGTCCCATTTACATTCTATCGTCCCAGCCATTTGTAAAATCGCTGTTTCCATTCTGGAAGTGAACCTATATGATTCCCCCGCCTTAAGCTTAATAATTGAAAATGTAATCCCTGTTTCATCATGATCTTGAGTAATTAGCGTGATCCCCTGGGGGAACCCCTGACGATGATTTTTCAGATGTCGTGTCATAAAGAACCTCCGTTTGATGGTTATTTATGAACGAAAAAGTTTTTTTTATAAATATTTTTCTGTATGAAGGAAAGCATGCGAGCTTACATTTTTATTGCTGTCACCTTTTTCTTGTGTGGATTGTGCACCGTCCTCAATACCATATTAGCTCCCTATTTACAGCAAGTTCTCCATTTAAGCTATACATCCGTCACTTCCATTTACATCAGTTTTTATCTGGCCTACTTTCTGTTAGCTCCTGTTTCGGGATATTTGTTTCGAAAGGGAAACTACTTGATGGGTATTCGGATTGCCTTATTGCTCTGTACGTTTGGAACCTATCTCATTTTTATGGGCGGAACCTATAATTCGTTCCCTCTTGTATTAGGCGGATTATTTGTCATGGCATGCGGCATTTCGATTCTTCAGGTCAATGCCAACCCCTATGTACTCCATTTAGGTTCGAGTGAAACATCAAGTTCACGTCTCAGCTTCCTTCAAGGATTTTTTGCGTTAGGGACTGTGGTAGCTCCGTTTGTGGGATCATTTTTCATATTGTCATCTCTATATCACCCAGTAGACGGATCTCTTTTAGATGAAATTCTGGATATTTTGCCGATTCAAAAGCCCTATTTTACATTATCGATGACCTGGGGTTTGATATTTTTGCTGTCCGAGATATTTCCTCTTCCCCAAGTGACAGGATTAACCGAGAAAAAGGAAACTGCAACTCAGCACCCTCTTAAGTTGGGGATTGTCTGGTTAGGAATGCTTGTGATTGCCTTGGCCGTAGGTGTGGAAGTCACACTAGGGAATTATATCATTCCTCTTCTCGTCGATAGATCCATTATGAACCTCAACATTGACATGGCTGGACATTTGGCGATGATTTATTGGCTGGGATTTATGATTGGGCGGTTTTCTAGCTCTGTATTTCTGAAAGACGTCGAACCCAAAGTGGTTCTCTATTATCACGCTATTGGAGGAATCGTTCTTTCTTTAGCTGCCTGTTTTGCGACAGGAATCTTCGCAGCCACTGCCGCACTGGCAACAGGTCTCTGTGTTTCCATCCTGTTTCCCATACTTTTTGCGATTATTTTGCAAGAGTGCCCTGCTTCTCAGATGCAAGTTTCAGGTTATATGATGATGGCCAATGTGGGCGGAGGTTTAGTTCCTTTAATGCAAGGGCTGTCAGCGGATAGTTTGGGAGTCCATTTGTCTTTTATTATTCCCGCGCTTTGCTTTTCTGTGATCCTTCTTTTTTCACTAAGAAAACCCAAATTAGTCAAAGTAACCATTTAAAATATCATTAGGATTTTAGTGGCTTTAAAATTTAACCGCGAAGATCGCGAAGACCGCGAAGATGCGCGAAGACTGGAACAATTCATGGTGATTTTCTGATCAACTTATTTAGAAGCTTTTCATTAACAGCTTAAAATTAATCCATCTCTTCGCGTATCTTCGCGGTCTTCGCGATCTTCGCGGTTAAATTTTTAAGATATATTTCAAAAAAATAACTTTATTCCAAACTTAAGTCTGGTTTTGGCTCAGGATCCTTTTTCAACTCAAGCTGAACGACGTTATCTGTCACATCTTCACCAATTTCCTTACCGATCTTTTCAGTCATGGTGAATCCCATTTTGGAAAAATCCTCTTTCACCCAATCGAGGACTCTTCTGGATACATTATCCCCTGTTACCTGCCAAGTCTTATACAACGGGTGTTTTTTCAGTGTTCTTTCTATCACTTTAAGAAGATCCCGATATTCTGTATGTGCTTGCTTAGAAATTCGATCAATCAATTTTGTCTTCTCATATTTATTCCAATCCCAACCTTTTCTCTTTAGTGCTGCTTTCTTCGACGGATCACTTTCACTACTCGGATCAATAACTATGGTGAAATCATACTGATAAAATGTTGTTTTTTCATCTTCAGATGTCATCCAAAAAGATTCTTTCGGAAGAATCGTCAACCCTAACCAAATTAATGGCTCCATAATTCTAACAGATAATTGACCACAATGTGGATCGGTAATGTTTACCTCCCATTTATTCGCCCCTGGAACACCATCTGCTGTCACTTTGTCGGTCAATATATCTCCATCAATCGCTTCCTTAAACTGCTTAAAAATCTTGTCGCAAATCTCCTTCTCTTTTTTGGTCTTTTCTATCTCCCAATTCTTGGTCACAGTTTTTGCTTCATTTCCGGTTGGCCTCGTAATCATCATGATAAATCCTCCGATTTGATTCAAAGTAATGAGATACTCTTTTTTTTAATAAAAAGAAAGAAAGAAATGGATTATTTTTGTCGGATGTCTTGGATCATGACTGTGATTTCATCAATCACTGTTTGAGATTCATCATGATGTATGAAGTGCCCACTATTTTCCTGTAACAGATGTTTGCCAAGTGAGGAATCACTGGCCAGATTTTGATGAATTTGAAGGAAATCTTGATACATCGTCTGATTTTCAAATTTCTTGCCGCTTGATGTGATGACTACTAACGGAATCATTTCAAGCCCATTCTCCTGTTCGCGCATCAGCTGCAAGCTCTCGCTGAGAGCTAGATTTTCGCGATAAGCGGTCTCAAGTGTTTGTGGTCTAGAGTGATGCGATTGATAGGGTTGTTGGATAGAGGTTGGGAGATCAGGAAAGTTTTCACTGATAAAGTTGCGACTGACAAATCGATGAATCCCAAGCTTAGAAAAGAACAGGGACACTTGGTCCCAAAATCTTTCGATCACAGTGGTTCGGCTTTTCGGAAGATATTTTTCCATATCTTCGTGAATGGGATCCAGAAGGACCAATCCCACCACTTCATCAGGATAGAGGCTGGCGAAGTAGCGCATATTGAGAGCTCCGAAGCTGTGACCGACGAGAATATATGGGGGCTTTTCACCTGCTGCCTTCAGAAGTTCATGCAGTTCATAGGCCACATTGAAGCTCGTCCGAGATCCCGCAACAGACTGACTCCATCCATACCCCGGGCGGTCAAAAGCACAGACTCGGGTTGTTTGCGCCACCTGTTCTTGAATCAGATGCCAGTCAAGCGAATGGAATCCTAGCGCAGCATCCATCACCACTGTGGGAGTCCCTACCCCACTGCAGTTAATATGGATGGGTGTTCCAAGAACTTTCACAATCCGACCGCGGGGTTGGTAGCGGCTTTTGTCAAGAGAAGCTTGGGTCCGCTCATAAATCCACCCTAGTACCAAGGCTACAAAGCAGAACACCACTATGACCCGTAAGATCTGAAAGAAGAATTTCCTAGACGCAGCAAACATATACCCATAAAAGTTCAAGAGTTAATTTTTGGCAAAGAGAAAGCTCCCGCGATTAGACGATAGCAAACTGCCTAATATTAATATATAAGGCAGTTTGCTATCGTCTAATCCCGGGGCTTTCTCAAAGCCAAAATTTCAACTCTTGAACTTTTATGGGTATTCTAAAGATTTCCATTTATTGGGATAATTGGCAATATGTAATTATGCGTGCCATGGTTTTAGAAAAGCCCCATGAAGAATTAAAGCTTCGGGATCTCCCCATCCCAACAATCGAAAACGACCAAATCTTGATCAAAGTCAAAACTTGTGGCATTTGCAGGACCGATCTCCATATTCTTGATGGGGAGCTCACCGAACCCAAACTTCCCTTAGTTCCCGGCCATCAAGTGGTCGGGATTGTTGAAAAGTTGGGAAGTCAAGTCACAAGTTTCCAAGTAGGTGATCGCATAGGGATTCCTTGGCTTTGGAAAAGTTGCGGAGAGTGTAAGTATTGTCAAAAAGGTTTAGAGAACCTGTGCAACCGAGCGATCTATACCGGCTACCAAGTGAACGGTGGTTTTGCGGAGTACTGTGTGGCCAATGAGTCATTTGGATTCGCGATCCCAGAAGACTATAGTGATCTTCAAGCAGCACCTCTGATGTGCGCAGGATTAATTGGATACCGATCTTATAAGATGACGCAAGATGCAAAGAAGATCGGTTTTTATGGATTTGGCGCCGCGGCCCACATCCTGACTCAAGTCGCCGTGTATCAGGGCAAGGAGGTGTATGCCTTCACCCGACCTGGTGATGAAAAAACGCAACAGTTTGCAAAAAACATGGGAGCTGTTTGGGCGGGTGGCTCAGATGAAAAACCCCCTGAAACTTTAGATGCCGCCATCATATTTGCTCCGATTGGACCATTGGTCCCCGCAGCGCTCAAAGTTGTGGACAAAGGGGGTGTGGTGGTCTGTGCCGGGATTCACATGAGTGACATACCCGAGTTCCCCTATCGGGATCTGTGGGAGGAGCGGATGATTCGTTCGGTGTCGAATTTAACCAGGAACGATGCCGAGGAATTTTTAGCGCTTGCGCCGAAAGTTCCTATTAAGTCAGAGGTCACCGTCTATGAATTGGAGCAAGCGAATCAGGCGTTGGACGATCTGAGGCATGGGCGTTTTTCTGGAGCGGCAGTGATCGTCATTTAACCAATTCTTGGAGTGCGCAGGCAAGCCCTTACAATTATACACATCTTTTGATTGACAAAAAAAAATCACCACAGAGATCACAGA
>JAAKFL010000071.1 GCA_011065065.1 Chlamydiota bacterium
GTCCATCACCACGGCCTGTCAACCTGCTTGATATCTGGGGCTTTGTCTGGGGAAACTTCATCCTGAAGTTCCATTTGAATGACAGTCTGAATTAATTGCTCCGCGCTTTTTGATTCCTTGGCTTTGATTTCTTCTGGGGCTTTTTCTTGCGCTGATTGGGCAAGATTGAGCTTTTCCAGGGCCTGTTTCCACAGTTTGACTGTTTCAATTTGATAATCGTCGATCACTTCCGTTTCGGCTCCTTTCTTCAGTAGCAGCTCGGCTTTTTCTGCTGTCTGGAGACCCGATCCAAATTTAGGAAAAATATCCCTCCAAACTTTTTCGAGACATTCTTCTTGTGAAAGCTGATTTTGTAGTTCAATGGCAGTGGGGACAAATTCCTTGGCTGTTTTGATGGCTTTTTGTTGCTGTTCTTCTATTTGATCAAAAATTTTTGAAGAGAGCTCTCCGTTTGTTTTGTAATAGTTGGTGAGCTCTGTAAGATCAAGCGCTCGTTGCTGTTCTTCGATGGCTTTTTTCAGAATCTTGATCGCTTTTGGCTCCTCTTTTTCTTTTTGAATGCGGTTGAGTGATTCCGCTGCTGCTAAAAGAAAAATCTTGCGACTAGTGCCCGTTGCCGCACCCGCTAATTGGACAAGTTGGGAGGCATAAGCGTCTTCAATATTAGGAATAGTGTCATTTTGAATGGCCTTGAAAATATCCGACTCTGTTGGATTGTTTATCGCATTAATAGCTTGTTGTAAGAGCTTTCCGTTGCTTCCAATCTTGTCTTGCGCAACGGTTAATAACACCGCGGCGTTCGTCGGATTTTTTTTCGATAAAAGCTGTTGAGCACGTCCGATTAAGGCGAGGCCAAAATTGGTGTTGTATTTCTTTGTCAAATACGGTGGCAGGTTTTCTCCGCTCACTTCAATAAACTCCTGAATGGCTTTTTTCCAAAGTTTCTGCGAAAGGTAGAGAGTTCCCAAATCGTAGAAAACGATGTCCTGCTGCCAGGACTCTAGTGGTTGCGATAGGATTTCTTTGTAAGTTTCTTCCGCTTTATCTTCGAAACCGGTCTGGGCGTATATATTGGCTTTTTCGAGAGGGTTCTGAGCTGACAGAGAGGATAATGAGAAAAGTATCAGAAGCACAATCCATTTCATGTTGTCTTCCTCACTTTTGTTTCGGGAATCCACAGGGCCAACAAAAGAAAGAGCATCGCAAAGAAGAGAGGGAGTTGGAAGTATCGGTCATATTCAATGCCTGCTGTTTGAACTTTCACTTTTCCTCTTCCAGGTGCTTCGCGATCGAGTTCCTGAAGGATTTTGTCGGTCAGTCCAATGGTGGTTTCGTTATTGGCTTCGAAATATTGCTGACCGATTTTTTTCAGGAGTTCCGGTTCAAGCTTAGTGGTAACAGGTTGCCCCTTGTATTTGATACCAGAGATTTTCTGAGGTTTTTCCGATCCCATTCCTACCGTCACGATCATGGCATCAATTTCTTCGAAGGTTTTGGCGATTTCTGCTTCACGTGCTTTTTTTTCCTCCCCTGAAAGCGATTCCCATTTGGTGTCTCCTCCGTCACTAAACAGAACTACCGATAGCAATTTCTCTTTAGGACGTGTCTTGAGATATTTGTCGATCTCTTTAAAACTTTTTAGGTAGTCTGTTCCGGAAATTCCTCCCTCATTGATTTTGAGTTGATTGAGCATTAACCGCAAAAAAAGAGCGTCCATTGTTTCGGGGACTTGTTGGGAAGCTTCAGAGGTAAAAGTAAAAAGTGAAAGGTCTTTTCCCGCCAGTTGTGAAGCTAATGTATCGGCGATTTCCTTGGAGTGATTTAAGCGCGATTGTCCCACTCTTGTATCCGCTACGCTCATCGAGTCAGAAACATCCACCACGACAACGATTTCATGAGCGATCATTGAAGTTGTTTGTGATTGGAGAGCGTCAGGGTAGTGGGCATCTCCTTCAGGTCCCATCAAGGCGAAAATCGCAAATAACCATGCCAAGCAAAGAAGAATGACTTTCCACTGAAAGAAAAGATCGGCGCGTGGATGAAGAATACGATCCATGATTTGTTCGCTTCCGAATTCTTGAATGATCTTTTTGCGGTATCGCTGAAGGTACCAAAACAAGAAGATGATTCCCACAATGACAAGGGCAAGTATGATCAATGCTGGGTGTTGGAATTGGAGATCGGAAGGGATCATGGAGCCCTCTGAAAGAAAAGGGTTTCGGAAAGAATGGCGCAGGTTAAAGCGATCAGTGCCGTCCAAATCAGTAGAGAGGCAAAGGAAAAAAGGCGTATAGGAATTCCTTTCGTTGTGACTTCTACAGGAAGTGTGGACTCTTCTATTTGGTTAATAGAGTCGTAAATTTCTGCGATTCCTTTTGAATCGGAAGCAGTAAAGAACTTTCCTCCCGTTATTTCAGCTGAACGGGTCATCAGTCGCCTTTGAGGAGCAAATTCCTTATCTTGAATAGCGGGATCTATATTGAGAATGTACAGTTTGACTCCCTGTTCCTTTGTATAAGCAGCGGCCTCTTCAATCCCCATGGTTCTTAGCCTTCTTCCTTTATCTCTCGGATTAGGATTTTGAAATCCGTCAGTGACCAAAATAATGGCTGAGCCTTTGATGTCATAAGAAGGTTTCCCTTTCTTTTTTTCTTCTTCCCCAAAATACCGTGTGGCGGCGAGCACGCTGGCAGTTTTATAAATCGCATACCCAATGGCTGTTCCGTCTTGAGTAGGGGTTTGTGCGACATTAAGAGTTTTTAATTCGTCCAGCAACAGTTTGTGATTGAGAGTTAATGGAGCCATGATATTGGCGATTCTGGCGAACTTAATAAGACCGATGAGATCTTGAGGGCGTCCTTCGATAAATTCACGCGTCACATTCTTCAATAAGTTCAATTTTGTCGAAAAAGAAAGATCCTTCTTACCCCTCTCATCGACAACAGTCGCTTTCATGGAGCTTGATACGTCCAACACAAAATAAAGAGCTCGGCCTTCTGTCATGTAGGGCTGTACCGCTTTGTCATGTGTTTTTGACATGATTCGGGGATCTAAAAAAGCGAAAAGAAAAAGAATGAGCGCCAGTGTGTAGAGTTGAGAGGGAAGGTGTGCATATTTTGCTTTTTTTCCTGTGATATTTGAGAAGAACCCGAGATGGGAATAAGAAAGATAAGGGGTGGAAGAAGTCCTTCTCAAAAGGTAAATGATTCCAGCGATAAACGGAATTGCAATCAACAAGGAAGTGAGGTCAAATGCAAAATGTGTCATTACTTAACCGGCTTCCATTTTTTTAATAAAAGAGCGTTGCCAACCACAGAAAGTGAGCTCATAGCCATCGCAGCAGCGGCGATAATTGGGTTTAACAATCCCAAAGCTGCAAGCGGAATTCCCAAAATATTGTAGAAAAAAGCGAAAAAGAGGTTTTGTCGGATTTTGCGGTAGGTCATTTTGGAGAGATCGATCGCTTTGACAACTCCCATTAAGTCGCCATTGAGAAGGGTTATATCTGATGCTTCTATGGCCACATCACTTCCATAGTCGATGGCAAAACCGACATGGGCTGTTGCAAGGGCCGGAGCATCGTTAACGCCGTCTCCCACCATTCCCACAATCAAATTTTTATTTTTTAACTCTTGTACCTTTTGCGCTTTTTCTTCCGGCAGCACACTTGCATAAAAATGATCAATTCCAAGCCGAGCTGCGACTGATTCTGCCGTATTTTGTGAATCCCCAGTGATCATCACAATAGGGATCTCCCGTTCATGAAGAAGGCGAATGGCTTTGGGAGTCGTTTCACGAATTTCGTCTTCAATAAGGATATACCCTTGAACGGTTTGATCGACCCAAACAATGGAAACCGTTTTTCCATCTTCTTGCCAAGCTTGTACTCGATTAATATCGACTTTGACTCCTTGTTCCCTGGCAAGTTGAACTGAGCCTAATGTGCATTTTTGACCTCGTTTATTCCCTGTAATCCCTTTCCCGGAAAGCGACTGAAACTCATGAACGGGCTCTATCGGTAGCTCCCATTTCTTAGCCAAAGATACTATGGCATCGGAAAGGGGATGGGAGGAAAGGTGAGAAAGGGAGGCAGCAATCTGCAAGATCTCTTTTTGATCGAAACCTTGTTCAGGAAACACTTCTTGAACATGAGGATGTCCTTGTGTGAGCGTTCCGGTTTTGTCTACAATCAGCACATCCATGTTTTGAATCACTTCAAGAGCTCGAGCCTCTTTGAAAAGGACTCCCACTTCTGCAGCTCGTCCACTGGCTACCATGATTACCGTGGGTGTGGCAAGTCCCAACGCACAGGGACATGCGATCACTAAGACCGCGACGGCATTAATAAGAGCAGTGCTTAGGGGAGAACCAAAGAATAACCAAACTAATAATGTCAGTGCGCTAATGACAACCACTGCGGGAACAAAGATTTCAGAAATTTTATCGGCCAATTTTTGGATTGGGGCTCGAGAGTTCTGAGCATGTTCGACAAGTTTTACCATGCGGCTGAGAACTGTATCAGCTCCGATTTGCGTGGCTTCGACGGTGAGTGAGCCGTTGGTGTTTGTGGTTCCTGCAAATACTTTGGCTTCGGGTTCTTTGGAAACGGGGAAACTTTCTCCGGTTAAAGTCGCTTCATCAACCGCTGACTCTCCCTCACGCACAACTCCGTCAACCGCGATGTTTTCTCCGGGCCGCACCAAAAAAAGATCTCCACGCTGAATTTTCTCCACCGGTAAATCGACAAAAGTTCCATTTCTTTTCACACGGACGATTTTTGGCTGGAGCTTCAGCAGTTTTTCGATGGCAGAAGACGCCTTTCGTTTGCTTCGTGTTTCTAACCATCGTCCCAAAAGGACCAAGGTGATGATCATGGCGCTGCTTTCAAAATAGAGCGGTTGATCAAGCCCAAAAATTACCACCACCAAGCTAAACCCATAAGCAGCGGTTGTTCCCATTGCGATCAAAACATCCATATTGGCACTTCGGGCTTTGAGGGAATAAAATGAACTGGTATAGAACGACCAACCGCACCAAAACTGGACGATGGTCGCGAGGATTAGTTGAATCCAAACAGGAATCCTCTCAGGAAATCCTAAAAGCACTCCGATCATTTCGAGCATCAAGGGAAGAGTTAGCAGAGCGGCAACGATAAATTTCTTAAAACTAGCTCTTTCATTCCTATTGTGCATGTGGAAAGCATGTTTTCCAATCACTTCCGCTTCATATCCCACTTCATGAACTGAAGCGACAAGATTTTTTGGATCTACTTTGCTGGGATCATAGACAATCACGGCCCGATTGGTGGCAAAATTGACGTTCGCTTCGAGAACACCAGGGTTCTTATTCAGCGACTTTTGAATTCCATTGGCACAGGAAACACAAGTCATTCCTCCGATCGCAAGCTCGCACCGTTTTTTTTCCACTACCCTTCTACTCCCATGATTCCCATCAACCGTTCAAGGTCTTCTAGACTGTAATAGTCGATGCACAATTTGCCCTTTTCGGAACTTCCCTGAGCCGTGACCCTTGTTCCCAGTTTTTGTTGGAACTTTTCGACGACATGATCGAGGTGAATATCCCGTTCCACTTTTGGAGGAATCATTTGGGTGGGAGGGGGAGCCGTTTCTTCGTTGGCTCGATTCTCACTTTCTCTGACAGAAAGTCCCTTCGAAATGATCAGTTTGCATAATGATTCTTGGTCTTCCTTTCTCTCGATAGACAAAATGGCCTTTGCATGTCCCATGCTAATCTCAGACTGTTCTAGTTTTTGTTGAACGTGAATCGGGAGATCCAAAAGCCGCAGGTAGTTTGCAATGGTGGACCGTTTTTTCCCCATCCGCTTTGCGAGATCGTCTTGCGTCAGTCCAAATTGTTTGAGCTCTTGCAACGCCCTGGAAATTTCCATTGAGTTGAGGTCAACTCGTTGAATATTTTCAATCAGAGCCGCTTCTGCCGAAAAGAATTCATCACTATCCCGAACAATTACGGAAATTTTTGTTAGGCCGGCCACATGGCAGGCTCGAAACCGACGTTCACCAGAAATCAGTTCATAGTATCGGCGGGTTTCGCACCAGCGGACGACCGGAGGCTGTATCAGTCCCACCGATTTGATGGAATCGGCCAGTTCTTCGATCTCTTCTTTCCCAAAATGGCGTCGTGGCTGATAGGGGTTTACAGAAATTTTTGATATGTCAACTTCGCGAATTTCTTCTGTCGTGGCTGTTTTTTCGTTCTGACTCATAACCTTCCATTTTTCTTTGAGTTTTATATAAAAAACCTGTATGCTTGTTTATACCGATCGTGTTTAAAAAATCGGTTTTTGGCTTTGAGAAAGACCAATTTTTTAATCACGATCGGTATATGTTATCAACTGCATTTTGTTCAAAACTCTAGTTAACCTCAATCCTTTTCTTAGGGGCGTGAAGATGAAGAAAGCAAACAAGAAAAAAACAATAGAGGTCGAACCGATTGAGGTCTCGACATCTTCAATCAACACCCATCGTTTGATTGAATTTGTGCAAGACTACGGAACGTCAATCGTTTATGGAATTTTAGGACTTCTCGTGGCGATTGTGATTCTCTATCAATTTACTCGAAGTAGCGAGAGTCATAATTTTTCTGATTATATGCGGGCTGACAGGATTTATCAGCAATTTATCCAGGAGATCAATTCTGAACAGTTGGAGAAATTGGAACAGTTGATGGCACGCCATCCTGATCTCAAGCAAAAGTATGAAGGAAAAATCGCACAAGCACTCATTGCCAAGGGTCATCCTGAATTGGCTGCTCCTTATATTGATGGCGTTATTCAGCGTTCTGAAGAGGAAAATTTTCCCTGGTTTTTGGATTACACGAAAACGACTCAACTGATCACTCAAGAGAATTACGAGGAAGCTTATCAACAGGCTCAGGATCTTCAAGCCCAATTGGAAGATCAACAGCAGGTTCCTTATTATCAACAGCTGTTCGCTTACAACTTACTGAGACTTGCGACGCTAGAGCAACAGCTTGGTCTTCGCGAACCTGAGTTGGCGCATTGGGAAGAAATTTTGGTCACTGCTGAGGAAAATGGTGCGATGATGGGGTTGTTACGTCATCTGCAAGAGGGGCATGTCAACTTAACTTCATACATTGAATATCGTATCGCGCAACTGCAAGGTTAGTGTTAATATGGATACTGTACGGCTTCATTTTCCTACGATTGATTCGACGAATGATTACGCGAAGCAGCATGCAGATGAGTTTGATCGATCCTGTTTGACCGTGATTTCATCCGATGAGCAGACAAGGGGTAGGGGTCGAGAATGCAGAACCTGGGAATCGCCTCGCGGACTGAACGTTTATGTTACTTTCTGTTGTTTTGTTTCCCAAAATTTTTCAAAAGTTCATAATTTTGCCCAGTTTCTGAGTTTTATTTGTTGCGAAGCTTTGTCACAGCTTCAGATAGAAAGTCAGTTAAAGTGGCCGAATGATGTGTTGATTGATGAGAAGAAAGTTGCGGGTGTTCTTTGTGAGTTATCATCTGAGCTTGTCATCAACGGCATTGGGCTGAATGTCAATATGGACGAAGAAGAACTCAAGAAAATTCCAGGCAATCCCACCTCGCTTTTTTGTGAGACAAATCGAAAATTTGAGATTTCGGAATTGACTAAGCTTTTGATTCAGACTTATCGGATTCATTTGGATGAGTTTCTTCGGTGCGGGTTTGCTCCATTTCTGGACCGTTATCGAAGTGCCTTGAGTCATAAAGCACAGGATCTCATCTACTTTCATGTGGATGGGGAGCTCGAGCAGGGGCAATTTCATTCGATTTCGGACAATGGGTCCTTAAATCTGGTGCTGGAGTCCGGAGAGGTCAAAAATTTCTTAAGTTAGCCATAAAATTTTTTGAGATTCAGTGACTTAAAAAATTTAACCGCGAAGATCGCGAAGACCGCGAAGATGCGCGAAGAAGCTCTTAAATATCAATTTATTTAACTCAACCATGATATTAGAGCTCTTGCATAACCTCAGGAATTGATTAAAATCCTTGTTTTTTGGCAAGGATGTCGATGAAGTTCGAACAAATAAAAAAAGAATCGCAAGAATGTTTTCGTAGACTCACAGGAATTCAGCGCACAACTTTTGATGTGATAATAACTATATTGAGTGAGGCCGATGCACTATTAAAGGCACAAGGAGGTAAGCCGAATAAGTTAACCATCGAAGATAGACTGCTTATGACGTTGGAATATTTGCGTGAATATAGAACATATTTTCATATTTCACGTAGTTATGGGATCAGTGAAAGTGCTTGTTATCGGAATATACGCTGGGTTGAAGATACTCTCATTAAAGATGGTAAATTCTCATTGCCCGGGCGTAAGGCATTATTAAAAAGTGATGTTGAATATGAAGTTGTACTAATTGATGCAACTGAAACCCCGATTGAACGACCTAAAAAAAAACAAAAACACTTTTATTCCGGCAAAAAGAAGAGACACACGCTAAAAACACAAATTATCGTAGATAAGAATAAAAAACTGGTTGTTTGTACAAGTTTTTCTAACGGTAAGCGGCATGATTTTAGGTTATTTAAGAAATCTGGTGTTCATCTTCATCCAGAGATCAGAAGCCTCACAGACACAGGTTACCAAGGAATACATAAGTTACATCAAAATTCAGCATTGCCCAAGAAAAAAACAAAAAAGAATCCGCTGACCAAAGAAGACAAAAAGAAAAATCGTAAATTGTCAAGTGAGCGTGTTTTGAATGAAAATGTGATTGGAATGATTAAACGGTTTAAAATTGTCGCTGATCGCTATCGAAACAGAAGGAAACGATTTGGCTTGAGATTTAATTTAATAGTTGGAATTTATAACTATGAGCTTTAAATGGTTTATTGTAAGAGTTCCACTCTTGTGCTTGGTGCAGCAATTCCCGCTGGAAAATTTGTTGATAAAATATAATTTCACCACAGAGGTCGCAGAGAACACAGAGAAAGAAATAATGAGATTCTCTCTGAGTTCTCTGCGACCTCTGTGGTGATTTA
>JAAKFL010000072.1 GCA_011065065.1 Chlamydiota bacterium
TCATATTGATTGGATATACTGTCCATAGAGGCACCTCTCCATGGGTACCCATAAGCAAATCCTGTGCCAATAAATGTCTTGGAGTGCGCAGGCTTGCCCTTACGAGCACTAGGGCCGGAGGCCTGGCATTTGATAGCCTAGGCTGTAGCGAAGCGGAGGCCTAGGATAAAGGATCTACCCTCGCCAACAGAGCCCTGAAAGGGCGACACTTCTACAAGAAAGTTTATCTGGAAATCAATCCATGTATTTCGTTACGATTGCACATACTTCTCACACCAAAGTTAATATTATGGGTCAATCTCTTTCGAAAGTATATTCATGTTGATTTTGATGAACGGTACCTATGGGATTAGTGTCGCCCTTTCAGGGCTCTGTCGGTGGGGGTAGATCCTTTATCCTAGGCCTCCGCTTCGCTACAGCCTAGGCTATCAAATGCCAGGCCTCCGGCCCTAGTGCTCATAAGGGCAAGCCTGCGCACTTCTGAGAAAACTCGTTTTTTAAGATCATTTTCGTGCCCGTGCCCGTGCCCGTGCCCGTGCCCGTGCCCGAATTTCCCGTAAAATCGGGCACGGGCACGGGCACGATTGGTTTTATTATGAAATTAGAGGTGGTAGCCGCTACTCTTCCACAGCAATTGTCTTCTCCAAGACATCCTTGGTGCAGTAAATAGGAGCATTGTTGATCAATGCAAAGATAATCGAATCGCTCGGGCGAGCGTCGATTTCAATAATATGACGGATGTCGCCATCCATTTGTTCTAAAAATAATCGGGCAAAATAAATGGTATCCTGGATGTCATAAATCACAACCTGGATAATGCGGGCGTCAAGAGCTTTCAAAATAGAATTAATCAAATCATGTGTCAAAGGTCGTGGCTTTTCAGCGCCCGTGAGAAAAAGCTGCAAAGTTCTTCCGGTGCTCGGATCCGTGTAAATCGCAAACTTCTTTTCCTCTGTCCCCAACACCACAACCGTATAAGCTCGGGTTTGCATCACTTTGTCAAATGACAAAAGAACCAAATCCGATAACATGTCCGAGTGTCCTTCAAGCATACCGTTATCCCTCATTTCCAAATTTCCACCTTCCCTTCGTGATCGCCAATGATCACACGCCCCGCTAAGTTAAAGAAAAAACCGGTTTCTAGAACTCCGGGTATATTTTTTAACACCTCTTCGTGATCTTCAGGAGTCCCCGAAAGGTGCTTGAACTGGACATCAATGATGTAATTCCCATTATCGGTGATATAAATCTCATTCTCTTTTTTTCGAACAGTCGTCCGGTACCCTTTTTTTTCAATTTGCTTTTTTGTCAGCTCATAGCCAAATGGGACCACTTCTAAAGGCAGAGGAAACTCTCCCAGCTCATCCACCACCTTTGATTCATCCACAATCACCACCATCTCATCGCTTGCATTCACGACTATTTTTTCTCGAAGAAGAGCTCCGCCCCCTCCCTTGATCATCCTTTTCTGATGATCAATCTCGTCAGATCCGTCCACCGTCATGTCAATTTTCTCGATATCATTCAGATCCAGAACCTCAATTCCACCATCTCGCGCCAACTGCTCAGAACTTTTTGAACTGGAAACCGCTTTGATTTTCAGTCCCTTTTTGCAGCGCTTGATTAAGCCTTGAATGAAAAAAAATGCTGTTGATCCTGTTCCCAGTCCAACAATCATATTGTTTTGAATCAGTTTCGCCGCTTCTGCGCCAGCGGCCTCTTTAGCAGGTGATTTCTGATTGGTAAAAGACATAGCAATGTGGTAATATTTACATTCAACTTCATATTGGCGGGGGTTATGATTACTTTACAAGAAATTTATCAATATTTAGATCAGCTGCTGAGCTCCAGTGAATTCGACGACTATTGCCCAAATGGTTTGCAAGTCGAAGGGGGTCAGAAAGTTAAAAAAATTGGAACCGCTGTTTCAGCCTCTTTAGAAACCATAGAGAAAGCTGTTAAGGAAGGT
Source organism: Chlamydiota bacterium (assembly GCA_011065065.1). Classification (GTDB taxonomy): domain Bacteria; phylum Chlamydiota; class Chlamydiia; order Chlamydiales; family SLFE01; genus JAAKFL01. The sequence goes on from JAAKFL010000072.1 coordinate 1,970, forward strand.
GTCGATTGTTTGGTTGTTCATCATGGTATGTTTTGGAAAAACGACCCATTTCCCATCGTGGGGTCTAAAAAGAAAAAAATTGATCTTCTAATCAAAAACAATATTTCGCTCATAGCCTATCACTTACCTCTTGATGCTCATCAAGAATATGGGAATAACTGGAAAGTGGCAAGAGACTTGAACTGGAGGGCTTTAGAGCCGTTTGGCAACTTTCAGGGGAAGCCGATCGGAGTCAGGGGAGTCATTGAATCGAGTGATCGGGAACAATTAATGTCTCAAATGTCTGAGTATTATGATCATCCATGTCAGGAGGTGTTTGGTGGACCCCAAGAAATTCAGACCATTGCGCTTGTTTCTGGAGGTGCCCATGGGTCACTCCTCGAAGCCGCTCAATTAGGGGTAGACTGTTTTGTGACGGGGACTGTGGATGAACCGGTTTGGAGCTGGGCCCATGAGGAGGGAATTAACTTCATGGCATTTGGTCATAGCGCAACTGAAAGGGTGGGACCTCGTGCGCTTTGCGAGCACTTTAAAGAGATTTTCCAGATTCCGTCAGTCTTTTTGGATGTTTATAATCCGTTTTGATTTCAATTGATGGAGCACTGGGGGTTGGGCATTCCAGCCTCCATACCAAATTCCTAAAGCTCGATCTTTTCCTTTTATGCGGGATGAATTGAGCTTTCTTAGGGGTTGACGGGACTGTTGTGATTCCAGGAGTTTTCTGCAAGCATTTAAAGCAGAGATGTTTGCGTTTATTATTTTCAAATTCATTGGGGCCTCCTGAATTGAATGTGCTCTCTTCATCTCATAACAAAACATCTAATTTTTAGGAGAATTTTTATAATATCATTGATTCTAAATGAGTAATGATTGATATTTTTAATAATCTCTTGCGCTCAGGCATAGATTTTTCTATGCTTAGGGAAAGGTCATTAACTATGCATACTCGAACAAAAATTATCTGTACAATGGGTCCGGCAGTGAGTTCTCCTGAAATGATCAGGAAGCTGATCGCATCGGGAATGAATGTTGCACGTCTGAATTTTAGTCACGGAGATCACGAACAGCATGCTCAGACGATCCAGTATCTAAAGGAAGCAAGAGAAGAGTTAAATGTCCCCTTAGCGATTATGCTGGATACCAAGGGACCAGAAATTCGTTTGGGAAAAATTCAAGATGGGGCCTGTTACTTACCCCCAAAGCACCGATGGCTTTTAGTGAAGGAGGTTGTTGAAGGCTCTTCTGAACGAGTCACTGTCAGGCCAGGTCATGTTCTTGATCTTTTAGATGAAGGGATGACGGTTCTCTTTGATAACGGGTATATTTCATCCACAGTACTTGAAAGAGGTCCAGAGGGAGTTCTCGTTGAGATTCAAGATGGGGGAGAGATGAAGACCGGGAAAGGGATTAACGTTCCCGATGCCGATCTCGAGTTGCCCGTTGTGAGTGAAAAAGATCTGGCTGATATCCGTTTTGGCTGTGAAATGGATATCGATATAGTCGCTGCTTCATTTATTCGGTCAGCTGACCATGTCGTTGCTGTAAAAGAGCTGCTTCGTTTGGAAAATAAAACGGACATATGGGTGATAGCGAAAATTGAAAATCGACAAGGAGTCGATAACATTGACAGCATCTTGCTTGCTGCTGATGGGATTATGGTGGCCAGAGGGGATTTGGGAGTAGAAGTACCCTTAACCCATGTTCCTAGGTTACAAAAAATGATGATTCGAAAAGCTTGTATGATAGGGAAGCCGGCTGTGACTGCGACGCATATGTTGGAGTCGATGATCACAAATCCGAGACCAACCCGTGCTGAGACCTCAGACGTTGCGAATGCCATTTATGATAGCACAAGTGCTGTGATGCTGTCAGGGGAAACCGCGATTGGAAAGTATCCGGAAGAAGTGGTTAAGGTGATGAGAAGCATAGCTTCTGCTGCTGAAGAAGATTTTCCATACAGAGAGTTCCTGAAAACCCATTCTGAACTGATTTATCACGATGTTCCTTCATCGGTGACGCAGGCTGCTGTAAAAACTGCCTATAGTTCCGATGCTAAAGCGATCTTTACATTTACCCAGAGTGGGTCGACTCCCAGGTTGATCGCAAGATTGCGACCACAAATGCCTATTGTCGCGATGACACCTAATAAGAAATGTTTTCATCAGTTAGCGTTTGTGTGGGGCGTGACGCCTTTTTATTGTGAGGATGGACGAACGGTGAAAGAGGCATTTGAGTCCCTCAGTCAGTTTGCGCTTGAGCGAGAGTTGGTCAGTTACGGAGATCTTGTGGTGGTGACAGCCGGGCAGCCTTTTGGGTTTGCGGGAACCACGAACACCATGATGGTGGAGAGCATTGGTGAGGTGTTAGTGAGAGGCCATGCATCGCATGGAGACCGTGTTCATGGTAACGTTATCATTGTTTATTCTCCAGACCAGAAGAAGTCGTATAACACCCGAGGTCGACTTTTAGTGCTGACTTATTTTGATGAGGCCTTTATGCCCTTGATCAAGAGTTGTGCCGGAGTCATCTTGCAAAATCACATTGACGATGTCCGTTCGGAAAAGAAGTTAATGGAGATTGCAAAAGAGTTGAATAAACCAGTGATCGTCCGTGCGGACGATGCCTGCGGTATCTTAAACGAGGGGCAGCTTGTGACCCTCGATCCCGAAAAGTCTCTTGTCTACAAGGGCCTTGTTATTTAAAACAGGATATACAGGATCGTAAACGACAGGATAGACAGGATATAGGAAAGATCCTGTCTATCCTGTCGTTTACGATCCTGTATATCCTGAAAAAATTGTCTAGGTAGCGTTCTGAGATTGATTTTAATAAAATATCAGACTACTATTGCTTCATTATCAATGAAATAAAGGAGTGAACATGGAATCTACATCAGCGATCACACATGACAGAGCTCTCTCGGTAACGACAGTAGAACCCCGAGATATCGAAACAGGATACAGTCATTATTTAAGCGTGAATGAAGTTAAAACAACTTTAGGTAACAGAAAAGTTGACTTGATTGTAAATCCTTGGAGTCGCATAGGAGATATTGCCTGTGGAAGCTCTGCATGCGGATTTGCGGTGGGTGTCGTAGCCACGTTCTTGCATTTTACGGCCTTTGGTATTTATTGTCTGGTTAAAACCAAAGATGAAAATTGTATCGCTCTCAATGTGGTCGGGGCTCCTTTTTTCGTGGGGATTGGATTGTGTATAGCAGTCTTTGGCTTTGGAGTTGCTATGGGATTAGGGCAAGGTCAAATGAATCTGAGAGAGAATCGCCGAAGAGGTCTTTTAAATCAAGATTTAGAGGATCATCGAAAGCGACTTTCGTATTATGCAGACACTGATAATCCGGTTAGAGCAGATGATATTATTGAATTTATTTCAGAAGAGTTAATAAGCGATAGCGAGATCAAACAACTGAGTTTTCAACAGTTGCGTGAAGTTAAAAATTTGGAGCTTGAGGTCTTTAAGTGGTTAGAAAAAGAGCAAAAATTGGGAATGGAACAATATGCTCCGTGGAGAAAAATAGAGCTTCTGAGAAACAGGGCCCTCGGGGATTTGACTGATGCTTTCAATGAGGGTTATATCAGTTCACTGATCCATTCGACCCCGGGTTTTTTCGAAGAACTCTTAAAAATCGTTCCTAAAAATATCCTAGAAAATGCTGAAGCCACATCTGCATTAATACAAAATCTTAGGAGTTACTTGAGTCGTCATTTTGAAGGGGATTTTACCGAAGAAGAAATACGCGATCAAATTCTGATTTTGCTCAACGGAGGAATGATTGAAAATTGTTTTAGAATGATCGATTCAGATGAAGCAAAGTTAACATTAATTTGTGGAACAAGGAATGTTGAAATTCCCTATACCCTTTTGAAAGAATACTCTGACTACTTTGTCGCTCTCTTTGATTTTCATAAAAGTCTTTCGAAATATGAATTTCAAAACTTAACTGAAGAGCAATTTGACGTATTTATACAATCGATTCGTGGGAAAAAGATGACGATCAATCAAAAAAATGTTGAGGAGTATTTAGAAATAGCTTCGTTTTTCCAATCGGCAAATTTGGCTAGAGATTGTGAATTGCCTCTAACGTTAAAATATAGTCGTCAAAGCCTTGAAGAGCGAATGAAACTTTTAGAAATGTACCCCATAATTACTGGGAGCTTTGTCGATTATGTCGACCGAGATTTTATAGAACAACTGGTGTTTGAAAATATTCTCGATGAAGCTGATGAGTATAAGAGATGTTTTCATCTTACGGAAGAATTAGGATTGATACAGGCTCAAGGGTATCTTGAGCAATTATTAGAGAATGAGGTTGATGATTGGAGTGCGTTTTGTTCTCCTAAAGAAGATTTTAAGTCATTTGCCGTCTGTATCAATAATTATTATTCATTGCTTCCAAAAATTGACTCTTTTCGCAATCAATTAATTGACGTCATTAAGATGCGCTTGAAACATGAACGAGATCTATCGATAATTTATAACATGATATTGGAGTGTCCATCAACGTTATTTATTACCGCTATGTGTCATTATTTAGAGGATGAGAAAAATCGAAATCATGCTGAAGCGAGTTTTGTATCAGTCGTAAAAACCAAAACAATTTTATTAGATGAACTCGATAAGCTTTGGAATGATGAAACGCTTTTAACATCAATTGAGGAATGGAAAAAGACGAGTTTATATATTGGCAAAATCACTGAATTTTTAGATCAAATTTGTGTATTTGATTGTCGGAAGACTGACAAAAATGAGTATTCACCTCTAATAGTAGACGAATTGATTGAGGCGATACATATGCGAATTGCGACCAACTATAAGTTTTCAGGGGGGAGTTCAACTGAACTTGAAGAGTATTATGAACAAATTGTCTGGGGTGATAACCCACCTCGGATCCTTTTTGATGGCCTTCTAACCTTTTTGGAAGATAAGAAGAATGCCAAGCAGGTACAGAAGACTTTTCGTTCCCCAAAAGAATCCTTAGCGAAATTACTCAATAGAAGCTAAAAACAGGATATACAGGATCGTAAACGACAGGATAGACAGGATGGGATGAATCCTGTCTATCCTGTCGTTTACGATCCTGTTAATCCTGAATAATTTCTCCAGGGCATGTTCTGAGCTTGATTTTTATAAGATATCAGACTACTCTTGCGTCATTGAAAATTAACCAAAGGATCAAAAATGGAATCTACAAGCGCATCATCTTCACATAGACCTGCGACTCACAGTATGCCTGTGCATCACGACGTCGAGGCAGGATACATTGAATGTTTAAGAGTTAACGATGTAACATCAACATTGGAAGATAGAAAAATAGAGCTTATTCAATCGCCTTGCGATAAGCTTTGTCGTTATTCGATTAGGGGTTTGATTTTAGGTTTTGGGGTTGGTGGCCCCGCCGCAGTCCTATATTTTTCTGCGTTTGGGATTTATTGCTTAGCTGACTTAAAGAACGATGATTGTTCACCCTTAAATGTAGCGGGTGTTCCGTTTTTTTTGGGAATTGGGTTGTTTCTGTTAATCAGTGTTTACTACAGCCTGTTGGGGGCTCTCAGAGGATGTGTCAGGATGCAAGAAAATCGCAAACGAACTCGTCACAATGAGTTGTTAGATGGTCATCTTCATCAACTTTCATTTTATGATAATTCCGATACTCCAGTAAGAGCCTGTGATTTTATTGATATGTTTTCTGAAAAATTCCTTGAAGAAAATGATTATCAAAAACTGAGTTTTCAACAGCTTAGGGAAATAAAAAGTTTGAAAGAAGATGTTTTTAATTGGTTGGTCGAAGAAAAAAGAATGGGTATGAATAAATATGCGCCGTGGAGAAAATTAGAGCTTTTGAGAAAGGGGACTCTAGGGGATTTTACTGATGCACTTTCGGATGATTACTTAAGCCAGCAAATTCATGCAAGACCAGGCTTTTTTGAAGAATTAATCAAGATTCTTCCAAAAAATATTTTGAATGATACTGAGGCGTCTGCAGCATTGATTCAAAATATTCAGAATTATTTATGCATTCGCTTTGAAATGGAATTCACAAAAGAAGAAGTTCGCGAGCAAATGGCTCAATTGTTTAATGGAGGTGTGATCGAGAATTGCTTCCGGATGATCAAGTCTGATGAGCAAAAGCTCGAAATTACCTGTGGATCTAGGAAAGTGGTTATCCCTCATACAGTTTTGAAAGAATGTTCAGAATATTTTAAAGCTTTGTTTGATTTTCATAAGGAATTACCAAATTATGAAATTCATGATCTCACAGAAGAACAGTTTGAAGTCTTGATTACTTCCATTCGAGGAAAGCAGTTGATCATCAATCAAGACAATGTTGAGGATTATTTAGAAATCGCTAATTACTTTCAATTAAAGTCTCTTGCGAAAGATTGTGAATTGCCTCTGACGCTAAAATATAGTCGTCAAAGACTTGAAGTGCGTCTGAAACTGATAGAAAAGTATCCCATTATATCTGGTTGTTTTGCGGAATATGTGGATAGGGACTTTAGGGATCAATTGAAGTTCAAAAATATCCTCAAAGAGAAAATGGAGTTCTTGAGATGTTACCGACTCACAAAGGATTTAAGATTAGACAAGTCGAAAGCCCAACTCATAAACTTATTGACTAATGAAATCAAAACATGGAAAAAAAGTCAGGCGCTAAAGGCAGATTTAGACACATTGATTGAAAGTGTGAACAGATATGGATCGTTCATTCCAACTAAGAAATCTCTTCAAAGTCTATTGATTAAGGCCATTCAGGTTCGTTTGAAAAATGAAAGCGATCTATCAATAATTTACAAGAAGGTGATTGAACGTCCTTCTACGTTATTCATAAAAGCCTTGTATCTCTATCTGAATAACAAAGATAATCGAGATCATGGTGAGGCGAGTTTTATCTCACTTTCAAAGACGAAATCAATATTGTTAGAAGAAATGAAGAAGCTGACGGAGGACTCTCAGTTATTGAAGGAAATTCAAGAATGGAAGCAGTCAAGTTTGTATGTTGAGAGCATGAGAGAATTTTTATTAGAGATTTATAATTT
>JAAKFL010000073.1 GCA_011065065.1 Chlamydiota bacterium
CCCGTCGCTTTGATAAATCTCTCATACTCGGCATTCGAAACTTCAAACTGATCAATATAAAATCCCCTGATCTGAATGGCACGATCTCCTAAATCCAGCGACGAGGGGGGAACATAAACCATGACAGGGGGCGCACTAGCCAAATGATCATGTCGCTCACGAATAGTAAAGATCTCCATTAAAGAGATATCGTCTGAATCACCAGGTGCATGGAACATAAACTCCTGCAGAGAATCATCAGATTCTTGGCACCCCACACGATTCTGGGAGGAATAGACATCTTTCTTGATGCCTCCATCAGAAAAAAGAGTGGATGTTGTACATAACACTATGATACTCAATAAACTGTATCGCAGCATAACACCTCTTGCCTTATTAAGTTCCAAAAGTTTATGATTATTAGCCTAACAATACTCAATATTTATTAAAATGGAAACTAAGAGTCTGATTAAATTAAAAAAAGTCTGTGTCCATAACCTCAAAGCTGTTGATCTGGATATTCCCCAACGAAAATTGGTGGTGATGACTGGTGTCTCGGGTTCGGGTAAATCCTCTTTGGCTTTCGATACGGTCTATGTCGAGGGACAGCGACGATATGTGGAATCTCTCTCTAATTTCGCCAAAAGGCAGATGGGCGAACTGACGAAGCCCGATATGGAGAGTGCATCCGGAATTTCCCCGACGATTTCTATCGAACAAAAGACGGCAGGGAGAAATCCGCGGTCTACTGTGGGAACGATGACTCAGGTCCACGACTATTTAAGGGTGTTGTTTGCAAGAATCGGAATCCCCCACTGCCCTATTAGCGGAGAAGCGGTTCAGCCTCAAAGTCGTGAAAAAATCATTAAAATGGTCCAGACGACTCCCGAAAAAACCAAAATCATTGTGTGTGCTCCTTTTGCCCAAGGGAAAAAAGGTGAATTCAAGGAAGATTTTCAAGATCTTTTACGAAAAGGGTTTATGCGAGTCCGGGTCGATGGCAATTGGCTAAGTCTAGATGAAGAGACTTCACTGGATGGAAATTTAGCGCACGATATTGACCTGGTTATTGACCGAATCGAGGTCAAACCTGAAAATAAGTCACGGATTGCTGATTCTATGACGCAAGCGCTTCAAGAGGGAAACGGTGTCTGCAAGGTTGTCAACGCGGGGACTGAAGAGACGCAGCTCTTTTCCATGCATGCGTTTTCGCCTAAATCAGGACTATCTTATCAATCGTTGGAACCTCATGATTTTTCTTTTAACAGTCCAAGTGGCATGTGCCCTAAATGCCATGGACTTGGTGAGGTCAATGAATTCAAGTTAGATCTTTTGATCGATCCCAATAAAAGCATTGCGAATGATTGTTGCTCCCTTGCGACCTCATATCAGACGGTACGCTACAGCAATATCTATGATAACTTGGCCCGGATTTTCGAATTCAGCGTGAGAACTCCCTGGAAAAAACTCTCAAAAGAGGCACAAGACATTTTTCTCCACGGGACCCCTCAGGATCGATGGTTAAAGATGCATTTCGTTCATCCGACTAAAGGGTATGAATGGACTGATCGGGTGAAATGGCGCGGTGTCCTTTATGAAGCTCATGTGCGCTATCAAGAAGCCAAAAGCGATCGTTATCGTAAGAAAATGGCTGAACAGATGGAAAAAGGGACATGTCCCGAATGTGATGGGACTCGGTTAAAGGCTTATCCCGCCGCGACAAGACTAGCTGGAACGACGATTTCTGAAGTGATGGCGATGACAATTGGAGAGTGCCGCGATTTTTTCGAGAATCTGTCCTTAAATGAATCGGAACTGTTAATTGCTGAAGAATTGTTAAAAGAAATTCGGGAACGATTGCAATTTTTGGTCCAGGTGGGGTTGCATTATTTGACGCTTGATCGGACGGCGCCGACGTTGTCCGGAGGAGAAGCGCAGCGGGTCCGGTTGGCGTCTCAGATTGGATGTGGATTGGTGGGCATTACGTATGTCCTTGATGAGCCTTCAATTGGGTTGCATCCTCGGGACAATCTCAAATTGATTGAGACTCTCAAGCATCTGCGCGATATGGGCAATACGGTGTTGGTGGTTGAACATGACGAAGAAACGATCCTGGCAGCAGATCACGTGATTGATTTTGGTCCAGGGGCCGGGAGTCGCGGCGGAAAAATCGTTGTCAATGGGAGCCTACAGAAGCTTCTGAAAAGCAAACGGTCTCTCACGGCTCAGTATTTAAGAGGTGACAAAGTCATCCCGATTCCTTCGGAACGGCGAAAACCGTTACGCGCTTCGTTAAAAATTGTGGGGGCCAGTCATCATAACCTAAAAAATATCGATGTGAAATTTCCGCTCGGAGTTTTTGTCTGCGTGACAGGTGTGTCGGGATCGGGGAAATCATCGTTAGTGAGCGACATTCTGTACCCCAGCCTTTCCAATCAATTTCATGGCGGAGAACACGGTGTGGGAGCTCATAAAGACATCAAAGGTCTCAAGCACATTGACAAAGTGATTGGCATTGACCAATCTCCGATTGGACGCAATCCTCGCTCCAACCCAGCCACGTATATCAAACTTTTCGATGATATTCGCGATCTCTTTGCGCAGCTTCCAGAAAGTAAGTCGAGAGGGTATTTGTCTGGCCGATTTAGTTTTAATGTGAAAGAGGGTTCGTGTACACAATGTTCTGGTATGGGAATGATCAAAATCGATATGGACTTCATGGAAGATGCGTGGACGCTTTGTTCGCTATGCCAGGGAAAACGATTCGATTCAGAAACTCTGACTGTGAAATTCAAAGGAACCAGTATTTATGATGTTCTGGATATGGATATCGATGAAGCTGAAAAGTTCTTTCAGAACATCCCTCACATCAAACATAAGCTCAACGTCCTTCAAAAAGTGGGCTTAGGTTATTTGAAAATTGGGCAGTTTTCGACGACGTTGTCCGGAGGAGAAGCGCAGCGTGTCAAGTTGGCTAAAGAGTTGGTTCGTCCTTCAACGGGAAAAACACTTTATATTTTAGACGAGCCAACGACTGGGCTTCATTATCACGACGTCAAACACCTTTTAGAGGTTCTGCATGAACTCGTTGACCGAGGAAACACTGTCATTGTTATCGAACACAATATGGAGGTAGTGAAAACCGCCGACTGGATCATTGATTTGGGCCCTGAAGGTGGGGCATATGGTGGAGAAATCGTCGGAGCTGGGACTCCGGAAGAAATCGCCAAACAAAAAACGCCCACAGGAAGTGCTGTTGAACGGATTTTGAATCAAACGCTCATGAAAGAAGTTCATGACATGATAAAAGCTCCTACTCACAAAAAAGAACGTATCAAAAAAGGGATCCAGTCAATTTCCGTCGTGGGAGCCGAACAAAATAATCTCAAAAGCATCGAAGCCTCGATTCCTCGCGGAAAAATTACCATATGCACAGGCCCTTCAGGTTCAGGAAAAAGTTCTTTTGCCTTCGATACCGTGTATGCAGAAGGACAAAGACGCTATATTGAATCTCTTTCTCCCTATGCAAGGCAATTTGTGAAACAAATGGCGAAGCCTATTGTCGGAAATATTGATGGGCTCTCCCCTGCGATTTCTATTGAACAGAAAATTCACGCAGGAAATCCCCGAAGTACCATTGGAACATTAACGGAAATCTACGATTACTTGCGCATCCTTTACGCACGGAAAGGTATCCCCCACTGCCCTGAAACCGGAGAAGTCATCAAGGCAATCAGCAAGGAGTACGTCGTCGATCGCTTGATGACTCTTCCTGAAGGGACTCCCCTTTTTCTAATGGCCCCCGTCTCCAAACACGAAAAATTTTACGACATTATCGAACGGTTCCAACGACAAGGATACCTTAGAATTCGGTTGGACGGAGAGCTCTATGAAATTGACGAACCGGAAAAAATTCCCTACAACCCCAAACAAAAACATGAATTTCACCTCGTCATTGATCGCCTAAAAACTGGACCCTCCATGCGCAATCGGATTTTTGAAGGAGTCGAGTCCTGCGCCCTACTTGGGAACAACCAGATCATCATTCAAAAAGATCAGGAAGACATTTTTTATAATTTATCGTTTTCCGTTGAGAGCACTGGTAAATCTTATCCTGAAATCACTCCGCATACCTTTGCCTTCAACACATCTGAAGGAATGTGTCCCTATTGCGAAGGACTCGGATTTCAATACGGAGCCAACCTCGTTCAAAATCCCGAAATCATAAAAAATTCATTCATCGATTTGATGTATATTTTGTGGGGAGATTACTTTTCAGAAAAAGTGTACGAAATGTTGTTCTTTTTTCTGGATTCTGAAGGGATCGATCCTTCGCTCCCCTTGGAAAAACAACCATCAAAAAATCTTCAAGTTTTGATGAATGGATCTGAAAAACCGTTGCGCTATCATGGTCTTTCATTTCAATGGAAAGGATTGAATCATGTTCTGTCGCATGGAGTCAGAAGTCATGATTCCGATATTCGAAAAGGGACCATGGCTTTGATGGATCAAACCCGTTGCATTGGGTGTGACGGAGGAAGGATCGATGACCTAGGGCGCCATGTCACCATCAACAAAAAAGGGATTCATGAAATCTGTCAACTTCCGATTCATGAAGCGCTTCAATTTATCCGAAAGATTCGCTTTAACGCTGAAGAGAAATTGATTTTAGGAGAAATTCATGATCAATTGATCAAACGGTTAACCTTCTTGATCGAAGTGGGATTGGACTATGTGTCATTAGACAGATCAGCGCCGACATTGAGCGGAGGAGAAGCGCAAAGAATCCGACTAGCACGACAGTTAGGCGGAGGGCTGACAGGGACTCTTTATGTTCTCGATGAACCCACAATCGGTTTGCATCCACGAGACACCGATCGACTCAATAATGCGTTACTCAAGCTCAAAAAACTGGGAAATACTCTTATTTTGGTGGAACATGATCCTATGACACTCAAGATCGCCGACTACATGCTCGATTTTGGTCCGCAATCAGGAGTCAAAGGAGGTCATATCGTTTCACGAGGAACGCTTGCACAAATCAAGAAAGACAAGAAATCGCTCACAGGACAATACCTTTCCGGGAAGATGGAGATATCCTCTCCGAAAAAACGGAGAATTCCCCAGGACAGCCAAATTGTGATCAAAAATGCCACGCTCAACAACCTTAAAAATGTGAGCGTTGAGATTCCTTGTGGAGTTCTCACTTGCGTCACCGGAGTTTCGGGATCAGGAAAGTCGACACTGATAGAACAAATTCTCGTACCTTCCGTTCGCAAGGGAGTGCTAGCAGGGCAAGATATCATTTCTCATGTAAAAGGGATCGATAACTTCACAAAATTAATTTCCATTGACCAAAACCCCATTGGCCACACCGTAAGATCGAATGTCGGTACCTATGTCGAGCTTCTGGATCGCATGCGAGAATTCTTTGCTCAACTCCCGGCTGCACGAGCTGGCGGACTGGCCACCCGTAATTTCAGCTACAACCATCGCGCCGGGATGTGCACATCATGCTGGGGATTGGGATACAACAGAGTCGAAATGCACTTTTTACCTCCGGTCAAAGTCCCCTGCAAAGAATGTCAGGGATTGCGCCTTAATCCTGTCAGCCTTCAAATCGAATATAAAAACAAAAACTTTGGCCATTACCTTCAATATACTGTTGCTGAAGCCCGCATCGCCTTTGAGAATTTCCCTCGGATTACAAGAATCTTGGATACACTCATTGACGTTGGATTGGATTATCTGAAGCTTGGGCAGGAAATGGTTTCGTTATCCGGAGGAGAAGCGCAGCGCATTAAGCTCAGCCGCGAGCTCTCAAAACGGTCACATGGCAGCACGCTCTATGTGTTGGACGAACCGACAATTGGATTACACAGCGATGACATTCAGAAGTTGTTAAAAGTGTTGCATCGCTTGGTTGATAAGAAAAACACCATGGTGATCATTGAGCACAATTTAGACATCATCAAGAATGCCGATCACATTATTGATTTAGGACCTGAAGCCGGAGAAAAAGGTGGTGAAGTCATCTTTACTGGATCACCAGAACAGATCGTCAAATGCAAGCGATCTCAAACGGGGAAATATTTGAAAAGTTACAAGTGACTTAAGACATGATTTTCTTTTAGGCCCCAGTCGGGGCCTCAGTGGTTAGCCCCGCGTGTAGGCGACGAGCCCTGCGAGGCGCCGGAACGTGGGGTGATGAGATACAAATAAACATCCCGCCCCGGCAGGGGCGGCAGGAACGCCCATCAATCTCCTGTCGCCCCTGCCGGGGCTTTATATTTTTATTAACATTGTACCCCACGTTCCGGCGCCTCGCAGAGCTCGTCGCCTACACGCGGGGCTAACCGCTTAGGGCCCCGACTGGGGCCTGAATTCGATTCACATCATGTCAAGAAAAAGATGTATAGAATTGTAAGGGCTTGCCTGCGCACTCCAAGAAATTTTATTACTTAGAAGGCAAAATGAGCGGAACAGGACACCCTATGGCGTCGCCAATGGCTCGGAAGAGCTCCGCTTCATAGACGGTAATGACTTTGTCGTACTCCATGCAAACCAGGCAGGCTTCTAAAATCTTCTTCTTTTCCTGAGGGGCCAACAAAGCGACATCATCAATCGCCTGATTTAACTGAGAATGTTTCATCCCTTTTAACGGCTTCAATGATTCAGCGGGAATCTCAATGTGCTTGAGCGATTTCTCCAAAGCCTTCTCATAATTTTGAGAGTCTTTATGCCCAACATGAGACAAGGTTTCTAATAAAAAGCGACAAGAACGCATATGGTCTTTAATCTGTTCGGTTCCATGTCGCTTTTTAGCTCCTGAGAACCGGTCATCCAAATGCTGCACAAGCACTTTTTCAAGCACCCATTCAAAGAGATCAATTTTTTTGTCAGCATGAATCAACCACTTGATATTTTCGCGAAACACCCGATATTCATTCTTCGAAAGCATTTTAAATGCAGGCATCGACATGTCGATAAGAGGAATTCTCGTGGTGACCTCTATTTGTTCAATGTCCTGTAACATCCGGTTGAGCTCACGGTAAACTCCCATATAAGATTGACCAGCAAGCGCATCCAATTGCATCTTACGAATCTCAGGTTCCTTAGACAATAACAAGCCATAGATCACTGCGCGAGCCCCAAATGAATCCCTAATCGCACCTTTAATCGAACCTGGCAAATTTCCTACAAGAGTTTTGGCGTACTGTATCTGCTCTACATTAGGCCGCCCCATTGTCGCCATCAAAGAGGCTCCTGCCGGAGCTGCCGTCACTGCTGGTTTTGGAGGAGGTCCTTTCTTCACCTCTCCTTTCTCTAAAGACAACACACGACGTATTCTTTCTTCAATAGGAGGATGTGTCGCGAACATTCCCGCCATTCCCGACAAGATTCCCTTTGAGAAAAACATATGACTCACTTCAGCTGCGTGAGGGCTCGCGACTTTGGAGCCAAAAGCATAGTCCCGGATTTTTTTCAAAGCATTCCCAACCCCTTCAGGATTTCGGGTGAATTGCACGGCTGAGGCATCAGCTAAAAATTCCCGCTGGCGACTCACAGCAGCTTTGATGAGATGTCCAAAAAAAGTCCCCACAAAACCAATAGCCGTTAACCCAATACCTAAAGCTAAGATCGCCAAAGTGCCCCTAGATTGCTGTCTGGAGCCCCCACGAGCAAAAACTGCCGACCTCATCGTATAGTAGCCAATCAACCCTAATGCTAAAATCCCAAACAACAAGCCAATGAGACGAATATTCAGCCGCATATCTCCATTCAGGATATGACTGAATTCGTGAGCAATCACGCCTTGCAGCTCATCCCGATTCAGTTGTTCAATACAACCTCGCGTCACACCAATAATGGCATCGCCGGGCGAATAGCCCGCCGCAAATGCATTGATCCCCTCTTCTTGATCCAACAAATAAACAGAGGGGGCTGGGATTCCTGCTGCAATGGCCATTTCCTCAACAACATGAAGAATCTTTTGCTTGTTAGGATCGTTTGAGCCTGGTTCAATGAGCCTTCCACCCAATGATTCCGCCACATAAGAACCACCGCCACTTTTCAGCTGCATCGATTTGTAAAGAGTACCCAATCCGATTACGAGTAATGTGAAAAACGTCACCCCAACAAAGAGAACAGGGTTCCAAAGATCCTGCTGCTGGAACTCATTTCCCTTCATTGCAAAAGCATTGAGCCAAGCCACGAGGATGTAGACCACCACAACGATCCCTACAACGGCGCAGAAAAACAGCATAATCAACCGAAACGTGTTTTTCTTGGCTTTTTCTTGATGCTGAAAAAAATCCACAAACTTTCCTTAAAATTTGACCTTTGGAGGTTCAGCGATTTCTGCTGACTCGAATTCCAACAGTCCTGCATCTTCTCCATGACCAAAAAAACCGGCCAAAATCACCGCAGGAAACGATTGTCTATAAATATTGAAGGCCATCACCGCATCATTATAAGCTTGCCTAGAAAACGACACCTTATTCTCAGTTGACGTCAGCTCTTCATTCAGCTGCATCATATTCTGATTCGCTTTCAAATCTGGATAAGCTTCTGCTAAAGCAAACAATTTTACTAAAGCTCCCGTCAATCCCGCTTCGGCACCTGCTAACTCGGCCATTTTACCCGCTTCACCTGGATTTTTTGCAGCAGACTGCAATCCGTTGACAGCGCGATTCCTCGCTTCGATCACCGCTTCTAAAGTTTCACGTTCGTGTTTGATGTATCCTTTCACCGTCTCCACAAGATTTGGAATCAAATCGTGACGGCGCTTCAATTGTACTTCAATTTGTGCGAACGCGTTTTTGAAACGGTTCTTAAGCTTGATCAAGGTGTTATAGATACCCACTATGAAAAAGCCGAGAAGTACAATGATCCCTATAATAATAATAGCTGTTATTCCCATAGAGCACTCTCCTTTACCCGAATCTTAACCTGGACATTCTCCCCCTGTCAAGATCATATATATGTGCTATAGGTCTTTTAATATTAAATTATTAGGGAAATTTTAACCGCGAA
>JAAKFL010000074.1 GCA_011065065.1 Chlamydiota bacterium
TCGATCTCAGCCAAAGTTCCACTTCCATAAGTAAAATCAAGAATTCTGTCATAAGTCCCTTGAACATCACAATTGTGCATATCGATGAGACTCATGGTAATCAACCTGGTATCAAGGAGACGAAGTGCCGTACCCTCTTTGATCATTTTATCGAAGTCGATCTGGCATCTGGCCAAAGCGCGGTTGACTCTTTGAATGCCCCATTTCTTATCGAGTTCTGCTCGATACAATTTGATCGATTCCTTATTCTCTTCTAATTTCACCGATCTCCAAGTCTCAAACCAGACATTTTCGATTTTCACATCGACATCATCGGGCTTTTTCTCGATGACAATACGATCTTGCAAGGAGCCATTGTATCCGACCCATTTGATCTTGGAGAGAGGGTCAAAAGTGGAATAATTTCCTTCGATTACCTGACGATAAACTTGGCGGATTTTACCTGCGGTCAGAGCCTTTTTGCCAACTTTTAAATTCTCGAGATCGTCGATAATCTTCGCTCTTTCATCCATATCTAATTTTTGAAACATCTCCCACTGTCTAATAATTTTTTGAAATTGACTGACGCTGGTGTGGTGAGCTTTTTCTGCCTCTGGATAAGAGGAGAATTTTTCGATGGAGATGCGTGAGTATCGGTTGATGGTGATTTCGGTACTCCCGCTTCTGTGATTGAGGAATTCTATAATTTTTGTAATATTCACGCTGATTCCCTTGATTAATAAGGGTTAATTATAAGGAACTTGAGTTAAAATCAGATTAAGCCGCAGTTAATATTAGAGTGGGGTGAGCGAAGCCTTTGCTTCTTTGCGTTAAAAAATATGCTAAATCACCGCTTGCATAAAATCTCCCAGATCTCCATAATCACGCATCAAAGCTCACGATAAGCGCCTGTAGTTCAATGGTAGAACCGTAGCCTTCCAAGCTACTAGTGTCAGTTCGATTCTGATCAGGCGCTTTTTTTCTTTATTTTCAATTCCCATCCATGTACAATTTTGCTAAGCACATTGTGTGTTTTCTACAAATTTTTATAACTAAGACCCAATTCCATCCACAGAGGTGGGATGCCGTCGTCAAACAGAGGTGACAAGGTTGAATGAAGAAGTAAAAAAAGATTTAACAATAAAAGATCTTCTTGAAGCGGGAGTGCACTGGGGGCACCAGACATCTCGCTGGAATCCGAAAATGAAACGATTCATTTTCGAGTCGCGCAATGGTTTATATATCATTGATCTTGCCAAGACATTACAACAGATCCGAAATGCCATTGAGGTGATTGAGGAAGTTGTGGGACAGCGTAAATCCATCCTTTTTGTGGGAACGAAGAAACAAGCGAAAGAGGTGATCCGTGAGTGTGCGGAGCAATGTGGTGAGTTTTATGTCTGCGAGCGTTGGCTTGGGGGAATGTTGACGAATTTGTCAACGATTCGCCAATCGATTAAAAAGTTGGATCGCATTGAAAAGCGCATTGCGATAGGTGGAGAAGGGATAACGAAGAAAGAATTGACTCTTTTGACCAAGCAGCAGTTGAAATTAGAAAAGAACCTTTCGGGAGTTCGCGCAATGCGGAAGACGCCTGGGTTGGTTGTCGTTGTGGATCCGAATAAAGAGCACATTGCCGTTGCTGAAGCCAGAAAGCTGGGAATTCCTGTGATGGCTCTTGTCGACACCAATTGTGATCCTGATTTGATTGATCACATCATTGCTTGTAATGATGACGCATTGAAAAGTGTGAAGCTGATCATTCAAGCTTTGACGAATGCTCTCTCTGAAAAGAAAAACGAGCTGAAAGTCGCATCTGGAAGAAAAGAAGAGATGGAAGAAGAGAAGTCCAAGTCGGAAAAGGTGGAGACAGAGACTGTTGAAGAAGTGGCAATTGTTGAGGAGGCTGAATCATGAGTGTTTCATCTGCAATGATAAAAGAATTGCGTGAGCGTACCGGAGTCGGTGTCTCGAAGTGTAAAGAAGCGCTTGAAAAGTCCGCGGGTAACATGGATGAAGCCATTAGCTTCTTGCGTAAAGCGGGAATGGCGACTGCCGTGAAAAAATCGGGTCGTGAAGCCAAAGAAGGAAAAATTGCTTTCAAAGAGACCGACAATTGTGTCGCGATTGTGGAAGTGAGCTCAGAAACCGACTTTGTGGCGAGCAACGACCGGTTTGTCGAGTTTCTGAACAACATGGTTGAAGAGGTCGCTCAGACACAGCCTGCATCTCTTGAAGATTTCATGAAGCAGAAGTTTTCAAAAGATTCGTCTATGACCATTGAAGAGTGCCAAGGGACATTGGTTCAGGCGATCGGAGAAAACATTCAAGTGAAGCGTTTTGTGACCTTCGCGAAGAAGCCTGGAAAGACTTTGGGAGTTTACTCACACATGGGTGGTAAAATTATCACTCTTGTTGAGATGGAAGGAGACAGTGTGGATGTTGCGAAAGATGTCGCGATGCATGCAGCTGCTGCATCTCCTGATTTCCTCTCGCCAGAAAAAGTTCCTCAAAACGTGATCGATCATGAGCGCGATATTGCTCGCGGCCAGCTTGCTGGTAAGCCAGAGCATATCATGGATAAAATCCTCGAAGGAAAAATCAACGCTTTTTATGATGATGTTTGTCTCTTACGTCAAAAGTTTGTCAAAGATGACAGCATGACTGTAGGAGCATTTGTGGATCAGAAGGGTAAAGAAGCAGGTAAGACGTTTGTTGTCACCGACTTTATCCGTTGGTCAATAGGAGAGTAATTCAAATCGGCGGTATGTGGGGTGTGAGTGATGGAAAAGATATCCAATCGGATTCTCCTTAAGTTATCCGGAGAGGTATTGAAAGGAGACTTGGATCAGGGGATCAGTTCGGAAGTCTGTCGCACATTAGCGATTGCCGTGAAATCTATTGTGGACTCGGGTTACCAGCTAGGGATTGTGATTGGAGGAGGGAATTTCTTTCGCGGTGGTGAAGCCGCTGCTGCGGGAATGCCCAGAACTCCGGCCGACCACATGGGAATGCTGGCCACAATCATGAACGGTATCTCGCTTAAGCATCATTTTGAACAGGCGGGCTGTAAAACTCATGTCATGAGTGGTCTTGAATGTCCAAAAGCGGTGGAAAACTATATCTGGCGTAACGCCATGGAATCTCTCGATCGAGGTGAAGTGGTGATTTTTGTGGGAGGGACCGGAAGTCCGTATTTCACAACGGATACAGCAGCAGCCTTGCGAGCGAGTGAAATCCAAGCCAACATGTTGTTGAAAGCCACTAAAGTCGACGGCATCTATTCAAAAGATCCTATGAAGCATTCTGATGCCAAGCGTTATGACAAGGTATCGTATGACCAGGTATTGGAAGAAAACCTTAAAATCATGGATGCGACAGCGTTTGCGTTATGTCGCAGTAATGAAATTCCCATTTTGATTTTCAAAATGGATTATCTATTAGCGGGTAAGCCTGTGGATGTAAAAGAATTAGGACAGTTAGGAAGTTTGGTGCATTAGTAAACAATGTACTTAGGAGACAATATGCAGATGATTAAAGAAGCAGAAGAGCGGATGAAAGCCGTAGTAGATTTTTTTGAAGAAGAATTAAAAAATATTCGAACCGGGCGCGCCAACCCTGGGATGGTTGATAATTTGAAAGTGGAAGTCTATGGAACTCAGATGCGCGTGCTTGATATCGCGACTGTGAGTGTGCCCGAGCCGATGCAGCTGCTGATCGCTCCGTTTGATGCCCAGAATGCCGCACTCATTGGAAAGGCTATCGAGAAGGCTAATATCGGAATCATGCCGATTGTTGAAGGGAATATCGTGCGGTTGAATATTCCACCTATGGACAAGGAGATGCGCGAAAAGATGACGCGTCAGGTGGGCGAAATGGCCGAGCAGACTAAAGTCAAAATCCGCCAGGCCCGGAAAGAGGCCAACGATGGAATCAAGGCTGATAAGGAGAACTCCGAGGACGACCGCAAGCATAAAGAGAAAGAGGTCCAGGAGCTTACAGATAAATTTTGTAAAATAGCCGATGACCAAGCTCACAAGAAGGAAAATGAGATTTCAACCATTTAAGTCTTGAGAGATAAATGTTTTCCAATGTATGATGAGACATCAAAATTAATTAAGCCTGGCCCCATCGTCTAGTCAGGTCTAGGACATCGGATTTTCATTCCGGTAACAGGGGTTCGAATCCCCTTGGGGTCATATTTGGGTCTTTAGCTCAGTTGGTTAGAGCACCTCACTTTTAATGAGGGGGTCGAAGGTTCGAGTCCTTCAAGACCCAAATTTCTTTTACACCCGTTCTTTGACAATTATTTAATTCATTCTCTATATTGCGTTTACTAGGAGTCAATATGGCGAATGATCCCCCTGACCCTCAACTTGGTCGTTCTGAAGATCGGCCACTCGAGTGTAGTGAGTGTAAAAAACCGATAGCTGTGAGATATACCGAGGTCGTGGGGAACTCGATTACCCATACCGTCATGTGCGCCGACTGTCCTCATTTAGAGCACCGACTTCATGGAATTCCGACAAGAGAGAAATCTGAGCAGATGGAAGTTGCAGGGCTCTGCTGTGGAAATTGTGGGACGACACTTCAATCAGTCAGGATGGGAAGCTTATTGGGGTGTTCTGAATGTTATGTGGTGTTTGGTGATGTTCTTTTAAGCGAGTTGATCGCGATGGGAAAATTGTCTTCAAGATTTTCATCTGCAAGAAAGTCGACTCCCATTCACATCGGACGTGGGACAGGGGAAGTGAAAGTGATGACCCCGACTGTAAGATTGCTGGCATTGAATGAAGCTTTATCCGAGACCATTCAACGGGAAGATTACGAACAGGCTGCTTGGCTTCGTGATCAAATTAAGCAGATTACGGAGATCATCGATGAATAGTAAACGACAGAATGTGCTTGAAATTTCCAGCCCTTGGAAAGATAACGATAACCCCATCTGGTTAGGATCTGTTTTAAGCCTTCAGAGAAATATCGAAAAATTTAACTTTCCAGTGAATCTCTCCACTGAAAAAAGAAAACAACTTGTTTCCATTGTGAGTCAAGACTTGTTGGCTCTTGATCAGTTGACAAAGCCTTACATATTGAAAGCTGAAGATACGAGTCCATTGGAAAAAGATTTTCTCTTTGAATATTTCTTGTCGCCTTCAAGTTTCATGCAAGCACATGTCGGGGAAGCTTTTGTTTTAGACAAGACTGGAAAGTTCTTTGCGACGTTAAATTTGGGAGATCACATTCATTTTAGACTATTGGATACTAAAGGGGACTTGGAAAATTCATGTAATGTTTTAGAGAATATTGAAGTTGCCTTAGGGCAAAAAGTGAATTATAACTTTTCGCCCCGTTTTGGATTTCTCACTTCTGATGCAGCTGATTGTGGAACTGCATTTACAGCCTCTGTGTTTCTTCAGTTACCCGCTTTGATTCACACAGGCAAATTGCAAGATTTCATGTTGAAGCATGTGGATGATTCCATTGTGACCACAGGTCTTCAAGGGACCTTGAGTGAGATCATTGGTGATCTTTTGGTGGTGCGGAATAATTTTACACTTGGTTTGTCGGAAGAGAATATTCTTTCTTCTGTGAGGAGCTATGTGACGAAGCTCATTGTTCATGAGCAAGGGTTGCGCAAGAAACTGAAGGAAGAAGAGAGTACCGAAATGAAGAACAAGGTGAGCCGAGCATACGGAGTTTTGGTTCATTCATATCAGATTACGGTATCGGAAGCGTTGAATGCCATTAGCCTGATGAAATTGGGCTTGGAACTTGGTTGGTTGACAGGAGTGACGATTAAAGAATTGAATGCCCTGTTTTTTGGTTGTCGTCGTGCGCATCTGTTAGCGCATTGTGGCGAAGATATCGATCAAGAAGAGCTGCCACATAAGCGTGCCGAATACATTCACAAAGTTTTGCAGAATGCAGAACTTCACATCGAAGAATAAATACATACATCCTGTTCATCCTTTCTATCCTTCTATCCTGTTTCTTTTCGCACAGGAAAACAGGATAGTAGGATGGAAAGGATGAACAGGATTCTGTTATTTCACAATAGGGGTTATGATCGGATTGTTATGTTTACAGAAAGCATAATTTTATTAGGTAGTATTTTATCGTTATGATCTTACGAAAAAAAAGGAGTTCTTATGCAGATTGAATCATCATTAAAAAAATATATTGTTCCTATGGAGGAAAACGATGAAAAGCGATTTGTTAGGGGAAAAGATTACAAGTGCGAAGTGGAAGATTATACTGGTCTTGCGACAATTAATGGTAAAACCCGAATGGTTCCCAATACATCATCAAGTCCTTATCCTTGTGTGGTATATATTCCTTGGAAATGGATTCCATCCTATGAAGTGGAAATTGGGGATCGCGAATTGAGGACAGATAGAAAGTTTCTACAGCCAGGCTTTGATTTAGTGACAGATTCTGACAAGTTTCATTACGTGTATTCTGACAAGATGGAAATCCGTCAGATTGATCCTAACATCATTGAAATTTATGAACATGATATACGAGGTGATGAGTGCAGGCTTTATGTGGATACATCAGATGAATACTCTGCCGAAGATCGAGTTTTTTACTTTGGATATAAGTTTATTCCCCAAGAAATTTCAGCCACCGAAGCTCAGGAAAAATGTGATGAATTTATTAAAACAGTTTCCTTACTTGAGTATCGTTGCATTTACAATAAATTTGGCCTTGTGATTGAAGGTTTCGATGAGGAAGGGAAATACAAAATTTACTTCTCTCGTCCAAAAGAAGAATCGTTTAAAGAAGTTAAAGTTCGCAGTAACCTGAGTTCTCTCCTAGCGAAACGGGTGCAAAAGGTTCATGAGAAAGCTAAAGCAATTTTAACGGATTCAGATAAAGGAAAGAATAAAAGGTCTAAATTAACTCACAAAAATCCGCCGGGATATTATGGAGAAAGTTCCGGAAATCCTATTCTCGTCAATTATTTTGCAAAGGGTGAAGAAGGTGATGAGCGTTCTATTGTCGCCCATATAGATGGACTAGAGGCGAAAACACTTGCACAAACCGATGGGTTCAGACTCCCTTACATGGTGGGGGATTGGGTTTAATAGCCCACTTTCTGTACATTAACCTCGAGAAAAGATAGACTTTTTTCGGAGAGGATTTATGGACGGCATATGCGGAAATTTATTTGGAGATTATCATGTTCCTCCCGAAATATTCTTGCATGTCGTCCAAAATGTGGACTCTTTCACTATCTTCAAGTCTCTTAGTGTATGCAAAGCTTGGAATGCTAACCTCGACAATGACACCCAGTGGCGATGGCAAGTCAATCAGTTGGGTGTCGATTCAAAAAAAGAGAATGAAACTTGGAAAGAGTGTTTCATAAAGATTCAATGCCAACTCAGGCTGATCTCCTTGGGTTCCCAGAAACATAAAAAATTGATCGAAATTCAAGCAAAGATTGACAAGCTCAAATGGTTCGACCGGTTGCTAGAATTTCCCTTATTGAAACTTGTTCTGAAAGAACATTTTCAAAAAGCTCATGTTTTGGAACTGGGTGATAAATTTGGGGAAAATAAGCATTCGATCCAAATTACTCATGAGATGATGGGAGAGCATTCGGTTGCAAGAGGAGTGGATAGATGGGGAAGAGAGTTCTTTAGCGTCAAACTTAGAATAAAGAATGTTCATGATTACATGGTTATTGGTGAAGAGATTGAGGAAGTGATCACCATTTATGTGAAATTTGCAAAATCAGAATACGTGTACGTGAATGCTAAGCACCTCAGTTTTTTCCCATCTAGAGGAGGTGTACGAATCATTTCAGATAGTGGATATTGGATAATGTTTCTAAAAAACCTTTTGGATCAGGGAACCATGACAGTGCCACCATACCGGCATTTCTTCCAGGGAACGAATCTTGTCATTGTCAGTATTTATCGAAGTCAAAGATCATAGCGTACTCTTAATCGTGAAAAAAATGATAGTGACGATACATGCGGTTGTGAAGAGAACACAATGGTGCATCCAACTTATCTCTTTTAAGGAAAGGCTGCTTTCAACCAAAAGGTATGGGATGGGATGATTCTTCCAAAGAACTTGTGAAAAAAATCGATCTTCAAATTCCATCACATCATCAAGTTGACTGGCAAGTTTTGGGAAATGGGCGTGGAGTGCTAAACCTTGACGAATTTCTGTGATCCAAAACCGAGTAGCTTGATGAACAGTTTGGCTCGTAGGATGTCGAATGCGACAAATAAAACCTCTTCTTGAATACTCGATTTTTGTGGCCTGAATCCGTTTTTTAATGGATGACTTTTCGTAAAAATATGCTTTAATTTTACTCCATGTCAATTCGTTTAATGTTTCTTTGACCGGCAGTCGGGTGAAAAAATAGAGGTTAATTTTATCGATGGCTGCTCGATCAAATTGATTCGAAGAAACTTCAATATTATCAGGAATTTGAGAAGCAAAATTTTTAACTTCATTAATAATGCGATGATAAATTATCCATTGCCATTCTCTTAGGGGGAGCTTCAACAGTTTCATTTGAGCGTCAAACGGTAGAGATTCAAATATGGGATTTTTGATTTCGTTGGGTAATCGGCAGAAATAAGAATCGTGATGATAGACGGGAGTCAGATTGAGATTGGCATCGGATTGAATCATTGGTTTTATCACTTAAAACGCGCGTTATAGCTTTCGACATGGTGTTTGATTTCAATTTTAAAATCAATTGTTTCCTAAAACGAAACAGCAGGCTGGCCCCGTTTCGTATTTGACCCCATTTTGCCCCGTTTGCCTGGTAAAAGGTCTCCCAATTCTTCCGTAGAGCCATTTGTTTTAATATTTAAAAAATATTATAATAGTAGAAGGGTAATATCTGTATTTTTAATAAGGAGGAAAAAAATGAGTTCTGTGGGAAAAAACTGGAAAATAGACGAGATAATCATGAATTATTGGGAAACTGAGGGTAGTAAAGAGAAGAAAAAATTGGAATTAGAGTGTT
>JAAKFL010000075.1 GCA_011065065.1 Chlamydiota bacterium
CCATCTACCCTTTGAATAAATCGCTCTTCTTCATTTTGTCCCATCAAAGATGAAGAGACAAAAATAAAAGCTAAAAATAAAAATTTACAATATACTTTCATATGATATTCCAATTATTAAATGTTCTTATTAAATATTATGATAGAATTTTTAAGAATTGATAAAGAAGACGTTTTAAATAAAAACATAACAAAATAGAATGGACTGAATCAAAAAGTCCATCCTGTCCATCCTGTCCATTCTTCCCTTCAAAACCGTCTAGTGTTAAGATGAGCGATTTATGAAAAGATCCTTTGTCTTACTATTAACTTTTTTATTGAATTCTCTTCTCGGGGAACAAACATTTACCCTTGAAGAAGCGATTGAGCGGGCTCTGACTTGCAATCGGTCTCTGATTATCTCGGCCAATAACATTGAAAATGCGTTATTGGGAATTGGGATCAGTGAAACAGAATTTGATTACAAACTGGCACCGATATTGAAGACTGGTTATGGCGAGGGAAAAGTTGAAGGAAAGGGATATAAATATGGGGGCGGAGTCGATTTTTCGAAGAAGTTTTTTCAAGGGACCTCTATCAATGTTAAGCCTCAAGCTTATTCGACAAATGGCCAATGGTGCACAGATGTGAATGCCCGTTTAACGGTCCCGGTTTTGCGGGGATTTGGTGCCGATGTGAATTTATCAAGATTTAGGTCATCGGAATTTACCTACCGATCTGCAGTTCGTCAACATTCACTCAATCAAGTCAGAATCATTCTTCAGACAATTCAATCCGTCTATGAGGTCATCAAACAGGAAGAAAATTTACATATTAGTGCCGAGTCATTTGAACGCTTGGTGGGATTTCGGGATTCTGCAGAGGTGAAAGAGAGAATTGGCTTGGCTGATCAAACGGATGTGCTCCGTGCCGAGATCGAGATGAAGGCTGCGGAAGTCTCTTTGGTTGCTGCAGAAGAAAAGTATCGGGAGGCCAAGGATAACCTTAAACTTGTTTTGGCTTATCCGATGGACGAGGACATTGCAGTGGAGGCTCCGCTGGAATATCATGAAAATGATTTTCATTTGGATGAAGCGATTGAGGTTTCTCTGAATCGGCGCTTAGAAATTAAGCAGGCGATTGATAAATACTGTGAAAGCAAACGGCTGAGTCGAATCGCAAAAAAACAACTTTGGCCTGATCTCAATCTTGTGTTAAATTACGTGAATTCTGAGTGTGATGAGAGCTTTACCACCTCTGTTGTAAAATGTTGTCAGGGCACCACATGGGGTGTGGGTGTGACTTCCAATGGGAACCTCGATTACAACGCCAATCGCTTGATGTATGAACAATCTCAGATTAGCGTGATCAATTCGCAACGGACTATCGATCAAACGCGCGATGATGTGATTAACGAGGTGAAGCGCCAAGCGATTGCCATGGATAAAGCCAGGCAGAGCATTGAATTGCGGAGGGAACAAATTGAGAAAGCACAAGAGAAATTGGAGCTCTCACAAGTGAAATTTAATCATGGATTGATCAATAACTTTGATGTGATCGATCCAGAAAAGACAATTCGGAATTCAGAAAAAGATTTGTTGGCGGCGATAGTGGATCACATTATAGCGGAATATCGTCTGCTTGCAGCAATGGGATTGATGGTGGGTGATGACTGCTTGGAATAAAGGGATTTTGATTGGACTATGGGTCGTGTTGATGGGAGGAATCATTTATAAAATGATTCCTGAAAAGTCATCTTCTCAGCCCTGGCTAGCGACAGCCGAGAAAAGGAGTTTTGATGTCGATGTGAGGTCAGTGGGAGTCCTTGAGGCGGAAAATTCGTTGGTTGTTTTTTCTTCGATTCGCGGAGATCAAGGGAAAATCATTGAACTCATCTCAGATGGTAAACATGTGGAAAAAGACGAGTTGCTTGTTCGTTTGGATCCCACTCCATTTGAATTAAAACTCTTTGAAATTGAAGCCAAGATTCGCGAACAAGAAGCGATCATATCGGCTCTTGAGAATGCAGTCGATATGGAACGAGAAAAAGCAGTTCTCGAAGAAAGAACGGCGAAATATGAGATGAAAAATGCGCAAATTGAGCACGTTAAGATTGTCGATGGGGATGGCCCCATGGAAATCGCAAAGCTCAAGTCCGCTCTTGACAAAGCTCAAAACCAATATGATGAATTCAAATCGTACGAAGCTGATTTGGATCAATTAGAACAGAAAGGATTTTTGAGTGCGGGAGAAAAACGGCAGGCGTTAAAAAAATTGGAAGACGCACGAGAAACTTATGAAGCTGCCAAGATGCAGCACGATAGTTACGTTGAGTATGTTTATCCCTTGCAGGTTAAAAAAGCAGAAGTGGGGCTAAAAAAAGCGCGACTCAAATTATATGACACAGCTAAATCGGCTGCTTATCGTGTTGTAAAAGCAGAAGAAACTCTTGAGCAGCATTTATTGGGGTTAGATTATCTTGTCAGTCAACGTCAGGAGGCGTTAAGAGAGCTAGCATTGACAGAAATTAAAGCGCCGACTCCAGGCATGGCGGTGTTGCGCGAAGAGTATCGGTCTGGGGAACGAAGGCGTCCTCGTGTTGGCGATGTGGTCCTGAAAAATCAACCATTGTTAAATCTTCCTGATATGTCATCTTCCATTGTCAAAACCAAGGTTCGCGAAGTGGATCTCCATAAAATTGCCGTGGGAAAAATCGCCAGCATCGAGATTGATGCTTATCCTGATTTGAAACTTGATGGAGAAGTGGTGGCCATCGGAGTTCTCGCGGTCTCGGGACGCCATCAGGATGATGAAAAGGTCTTTGAAGTCACTATCAGATTGACCGAATCAGACTCAAAACTTCGCCCTGGAATGACAGCGCGAGTCACCATTCATTCTGAAAGTGTAAATGAGAAACTGACTGTTCCTCTTCATGCGATTTTCACACGCAATAACACCACTTATTGTTATAAAAAATCGTTTGGATCATTCAAGTCTGTTCCCATTTCCATGGGACCGCATAATGAAAACTGGTCAGAAGTATTGGAGGGTCTTGATGAAGGGGACCAAATTGCTTTGATAGATCCCGAGCAGATGCCATGAATGTTGTAGAGTTGAATTCTGTATGGAAAATATATCCTCACAAATCATCAGATGTTGTCGCCCTCAAAAATATTCATCTGAATATCCGAAAGGGAGAATTTATGGCTCTTATGGGCCCATCGGGATCGGGAAAATCCACACTGATGCACCTCATCGGCTGTTTGGATCGTCCCACCCGTGGTGATCTTAAAATTCAGGGAGAATCAGTTCAAAACGCTAACGATGCTCAATTGTCACATCTTCGGTCAAAATCCATTGGCTTTGTTTTTCAATCGTTTCACTTAATTCCCCAACTAACCGTTTTGGAAAACGTCAATTTACCCTTTTACTACAATCAAAAATCTCCTAAAGGTGAGGCAGTCTTAGATCAAGTGGGACTGAACCATCGCATGGACCATTATCCTTCGGAGTTATCGGGAGGAGAAAGGCAGCGAGTGGCGATTGCCCGGGCTCTCGCCGGAGATCCCTTAATCATTTTGGCTGATGAACCGACGGGAAATCTCGATACTGAAACCGGCGATACGATTCTGAATCTTTTAGAAGATCTTCATAAAGCGGGAAAAACCATCCTTATGGTGACACATGACCCTCATGTTGCGCAAAGAAGCCAGAAAATCATTCATATGAAAGATGGTGAGCTATGAGAGCCTGTATTCAATCTCTCATGATGCATAAGTTTCGCTCTTTTCTGAGTGTTCTCGGTGTTCTCATTGGCGTCGCCTCTCTGATCACCATGCTCTCCATCGGAGAAGGAACGAAGCAGGAATCTCTGGAACAGATTGAGAGCCTTGGGATACATAACATTTATCTCAAGTCAGTGGGAAAAAAGCCCATTGGCGAGCTGCCAGATATTCCGGGGATTACTTTGGTTGTTCCGATTTCTCGGGTCAATTTAAGAATTTCAGCATCGCTCAAAGACATCCATCCTGAAATTTTGATGACTGCGACTCATTTGCAGCATATCCTTAATCTTGACACGCAACAAGGAAGATTTCTTTGCGATATGGACAGCACACATAAGCAAAAAGTCTGTGTGATTGGGGCTGAGGTGTCGCAAAAACTGGGCCCCAAAGGGACAGTTGGTCAAACTTTGCGTATCGGAAATTCTGAACATCTAATAGTGGGTGTTCTTTCCAGACAAACATCGACTAAGAAGAAGGGAAAAGCTTTTTCGGATCGTGACTATAATCAAACCATTTTGGTTCCATTTAGTTCAAACTCTGTTTCAGAAATGATTCTTAAGGTACAAGATAAAAATAGGATTCCACAAATGGTTGCGATGATTCGAAAAGTTCTTTCGGATAGAGAAGATGTTCAGCTTGTGATTCCTCAAGAACTGCTAAGACAGTCAGAAAAGTCACAAAGAATGTTCAACCTTGTCTTAGGATTGATTGCGGCCACATCTCTTTTAGTTGGGGGAATTGGCATTGCCAATGTGATGATGGCCAGTGTGTATGAAAGGATTGTGGAAATTGGGATAAGGCGGGCAGTGGGAGCTACACAAGCGGATATTTTGAAGCAGTTTTTGGGGGAATCGTTGCTCCTCACCGTTGGTGGAACCATAATGGGAATTATCCTTGGAGGCATCTTATCCATTATCGTGAGTTTTATTTCCGATTGGACAACAGTCATCACACTGTGGTCGATTGTTTTGTCGTTCATTATGGCGGTAATTGTCGGAGTCTGTGCAGGCGTTTACCCAGCGCTTCAAGCTTCAAGAGTCGATCCCATCATTGCCTTACGCAGTTAACTCTTATGCGTCTTAACAATTTAACCGCGAAGATCGCGAAGACCGCGAAGATGCGCGAAGACGTATCTTCTCTTTAATCTATCTTTAACAAACTGTCCTTAAAAGGTTTTTGAAAGTTAGATTCAAGTAAAAACACGTCTTCGCGCATCTTCGCGGTTAAATTTCTAAAATACATGGCTTAACAGTTCTTGTTAAAAAAATCTCTAACGATTTATTTTCAAATATCTATGTGATATAGGGTACTAGGGTATCGAGTAGTCAAGGCGCTAGTGAAATACTCGCAGCCCCAAAATAAATGGGTCTTAGGGGTATTTTTTTAGAAATGACTATAATTCAAAGACTTATGTAGATGAAAAGGTGGTTAAAACAGGTGAAAATGTGTTATAATATTATTTAGTATTTAACAAATGAGTGAAGTAAGAGATGCTGCCTAAACACCTTAAAATTTATCGCGATGATGCTCAAAAACTCCTTGAGCGTGATGCTGTCCAAGATTGCGAGTTTTCTGGGGGAACTTACCAGATTCAGGTCGGAGAGGCTTGGGCGTTTCTTCAGATGAATTCTCAAGGCAAGCTCATCGATGGTTTTTGTTCTTGCGATGAACAAGACGATAATCAGGGGTGTGTTCACCAGGCTGCGGCTTATCTTTATGTGCTGGGTGAACTCGAGATTCCTCTTCACTTCCGGTTCGAGCGTTCTTTTTGGAATTTCTTGTGTTTTATTTTTTCGGGGATTGTGGATGACGATTTAACGCCCCCTAAAAATCTTGAAGAGGGACATTACATTTATGAAAAAATCTTTGAGGTCAAAGGCACTACGAAAAAGGGAAAAGAATGGATAAAGGAGTCCATTGAGAAAAGTGGACAAGCGACAGAAGACACTTCGATTAAGTTCTCTAACCTTCCTCAAGAAGAGCTGGCTCTTTGGCGTGAGGGAAATCCGAGCAAAGAGCTGAAGTACGAATTGTCTTTTTGGAGCGATCTTGCAAAAAAGTTATTTCTTCTGCAAAGCACAGATCATCCTTACACGATCCAATTTCAAGGTCCAAAAAATAAGCTGCCCGATAAGATCGAGGTTAAGTTTGATGACTTTCAATTGACTTTTACTTTGCCAGAAGTTTTTTGGCCTCTTATCTTGCCCACTCTTGGGACTGTTGAGTCCTCCTTGAAAGTTTATGGGTTGGAAGAAGAGGGAGAAGTGGAGCTTTATTTCGACTCTGTGAAAGGGTTGATGGAGATTCGGGCTAAAGAAGTGGAACCGGAAAAAGTCGCTTCGGAAAAAGAGGGAATTACCTTTGACGGTTGGTTATATGTTCCTGGTGACGGTTTCTATCCGCGGAGCAAAACAGGTTTGTTTTCCGAATCCGTTTTGACTGGAAATCGTGTAGGTGAACTCCTGACCCGCTACTTTCCTACTGTTCGCTCTCTCCTCGTAGGGGAAAAGCTCACCAGAAAAAAAGTGACCATTTCTTACACATTATCTTTCGATAAAAAGTGGAATCTTCGCATTTCTGCTTATGTATTTAAGCCGGGAGATCTTTCTCAGCCTGAAGCTCATATTTTTGGAGATTGGCTTTATCTCTCAGAACAAGGCTTTATGCCCTATAAGGGAAAAGAATTTTACAGTGTTGACACCGTTATCGACTATTCCGATATGAATAATTTCGTCTCGAAAAGTCGCTCCTGGCTCAGTTCACAAAAAGGGTTTGAAACGCATCAAGCGAATATTGAAGCTCAGCTGGTCTATTCAGTGGATGAATCGAATTGTCTTCGATTCTCAAGTCGCGTCGCTTTTGATGAAGAAGTGGGAAGCCAAATGGACTTTGGGCAGTGGATTTATATTGAAGATGAGGGTTTTTATCAAAAGTCGACTGGCCAGCTGGGTCTTCCTGTAAAACCGGAGCAGACAATTAAACCGAACGAGATCCCCCTATTTATTAGAATGAATCTCGACGAGCTCGCCCTTATCTCAGGTTTTTTTGGGAAAAAATGTCCTGTGGAAAAATCGGGATTGTCAGTTCAGGTTTATGATGATGGTAATATTTTTATCGACATAATCCATGTCCGCAGACCGGAGTATGAAAATGCTGAGCTGAAGTTTTTTGATGAGTATGTTTATTTTCCTGGTGAAGGCTTTAGCAAACTCCCTATTGACCCCAGAATTCCTGAGCACTACCACATTCCTTGCGAAATTCAAGGTGAAAAGAAATTGGCTTTTTTATCCTATGAGCTCGATCAAATTGCTCCCTTCATCATTGACCTTGATCCTCGTCTGAAAAAACTTGAAGAGCTTCAACTAGTGATCCAAAAAATTGACGATCAAGATGACTCTCTCAACGTCAAACTTTGCTACCGATCTGAGTTGGGAGAAGTTGATGGCCGCGATGTGCTAGCAGCCGTTCTGGCAAAAGAACGGTTTGTTTGCACTCATGCGGGATTGATCGATCTGAAACAAGATCGATTTGGATGGCTTTATCAATTAGATAAAAAAGCTTTAGGGACAGCACGAAAGGGATTGCTTCTGAAAACGCTCGACATATTACGTCTCATGGCTTTTGAGAAAGTGGAGGTCCCTGCTGGAAAAAGTGTTCGAGCTGAAAATGTTCGCGAGCGGTTGAAAAGCCTGACTGAATTCACACCCCCCTCAGAACCTATTCTCGAGGGGTTTCAAGCGGAGTTGCGTCCTTATCAGGAAGTCGGATTGAAATGGTTGTGGTTTCTCTATCACCAAAGACTTTCGGGATTGCTTTGTGATGATATGGGGTTGGGAAAAACGCTTCAATCGATGGCACTTATCGCTTCCATTATGAATACTAAGCGCAGGCACCGTCATTTTCTTATAGTCTGCCCTACCTCCGTCATTTATCATTGGCAAGACAAATTTCATAAGTTTTTTCCAAAATGCAAAGTGTTCACATTTTATGGAAGCCAACGCAGTTTGGCGGGATTTCGTGAGGAGTATGATGTGTTACTGACTTCCTACGGAATTTGGCGAAGGGAAAAAGATCTGCTGGGTCAGATTCCGTTTGAAGTGGCGATTCTTGATGAAATTCAAGTGGCGAAAAATTATCGCAGTAAGCTGCACGGTGCTCTCGCTACCATTCAAGCGCGCATGCTAGTGGGCCTAACGGGGACACCCATTGAAAATTACCTGCGTGAACTCAAATCAATCTTTGATATTGTTCTTCCCTCGTACATGCCTGGAGCGACAGATTTCCGCGACTTCTTTACCCTTCCCATTGAAAAACAACAAAATAAAAAAAGAAGACAACTGTTGTCGCGTTTTATTCATCCCTTTATTTTGCGGCGAAAAAAAGAAGATGTGTTGTTAGATCTTCCTGATAAAATCGAAGAAATCACCTATGTTCCCCTATTGCCTCAACAGCAGGAGCTCTATAAAGAAACACTCGAACAATCACGGGCCTCTATTCTTCGTGAAATGAGTACCGAAGGTCACCCTGTCCCATACTTACACGTTTTTGCGTTACTGGCACGTTTAAAGCAAATTTGTGATCACCCTGCAGTTTACCATCAAAATGCTGAGGAATACGAAAAGTTTCAGTCGGGGAAATGGGAACGATTTACTGAAATCATTGATGAAGTTCGCGACAGCGGACAGAAAGTTGTGGTGTTTTCTCAATATTTGACACAACTTGACATTATTGAAAACTACTTGCGAAAAGCTGGAATCGAATTTGCGGGGATACGGGGAGCGACAGTGCGGCGTGGAGAAGAGATTAAACGATTTCAGGAAGATCCCAAGTGTGCGGTATTTGTCGCGTCTCTTCAAGCCGCAGGGTTAGGGATAGATCTCACTGCCGCCTCAGTAGTGATTCATTACGACCGTTGGTGGAATGCTGCGCGGGAAAATCAGGCGACAGATCGGGTGCATCGCATTGGACAGGAGCGTGGGGTGCAGGTGTTTAAACTTGTGACGAGAGGGACATTCGAGGAAAAGATTCACCAGATGATCTTGCGAAAAGGGCGTTTGATGGAGGAGGTAGTGGGTGTGGATGACCAGACCTTGATTAAGTCGTTGAGCAAGGAAAATATTTTAGAGTTGCTTGAGGATGTAGAATTCAGTCGTGAGGATCA
>JAAKFL010000076.1 GCA_011065065.1 Chlamydiota bacterium
GAACTTCGCCAACATCTCCTAGGCACTGGTTCCATATTTCCTCCCCAATAAATCTAAAGCCTTTTGCTTCCAGCTCTTTTAATTCAAGGCGTAAAACATTCGCTTTTAAATATTCATCTTTGGTTAATCGATTCAAATTTTTAACTACCAATTCACATCTTCTAAGATCCATTCCCGTTAAATAAGAGAAGATATTGAGAATCAATTCATCCGGTAATTTTGAAATATTGTCATCAATACCGTTTTTTTTCTCGGTAGCAGCCTCAGATCTGAAATGATCTGTAAAAAAATCAGGATTGTCGAGTATGAAACTTAAAACGCTATCACGATTCAGTTCCATTTCATTTTTTTTCGATTCTATTCTCTCACTGTCAAAGGCAATCACCCGTCTTTTCTTAGTGGTTTTGGTATCGATAGACGGTCCCTCTCGCTCATGCTTTCTCGTTTCTTCTACAGGTGTTCCCGTTGTTATTAAATTAATTTTACTACTACATTTCATTTTATTATCCTTTTTTAAAGGTTAATTATAATTTAAAAAGAGATTGTAACATTTTATTTAATATTTGTCGATATTTTATTAACGGTAACTTAGGGCTGAAAGCCTACTTAGGAAAAATAAAGAAATCGAAGGATCGATTTTTGGGACCAAGGGCCAAGAACCAAGTCCCAAGGTCCTCAGAACTTCCGGAGCGCCACAACGCCGATGTAGGGCATTTTGCTATATTCTACGCCGACATAGAGGCCCCCCGTGCCGAACCCACCAACAATAAACTTCATACCAGGAATCGGCACCCCCTGGCAACATGTGTATGTACAAGGCTTAATGCCAAGCAGCCTTTCTTCTTTGATCACAAAGGGGAGAAAATTAAAGATAACCGCGTCCCGTAATGTTGGCGCTCGATAGCCCGTTTGTCTCTTTGCAAGGGGCAATTGATTGTCTAGGTTTTCACCTCTGCTCCCGTCAAGCACATCTATCGTCATCAAGGCCCAATAGGACGTATCGCCATGCTCAACTTTAATTTGATCCCATATATAGCGATATTTGGTTGAATACCCCTTCTTGGGCGACTTGACGAGATCTTCAATAGAATTTAGGGTGAGAGATTTTCCATTCACTGTTGCCGGAATTAATCCAAAAATATGTGTATCTTTCACCCTTGCTCCGTCTTTCTTTTTCCCAGGATTCTTCCAAGGACACGCACTGAATAGAATTTGAATGATCTTATCTGGAAGAGGGGGAACTTCACCAACATCTCCGATGTACTGGTTCCATATATCCTCCCCAATAAAGCGACCCCCCGCTTCAAGCTTTTTTAATTCACGGTGCAAAACAGACTTTTTAAAAGGTTCATCTTTGGTTAAAGATTGCCATCTTCTGGCCACCAATTCACACCTTACAAGATCCTGTGTCATTAAATAGGAGAAGATATAAAGAATAAGCTCCACAGGAAGAATGTTAACCGGATCCAATCGTATTTCTGCAGATGCATCCCCAGTTGGGATAACATTATTATTTAAAGTTATTTCATGACTAGAATACATTCAATTATCCTATTAGTTAAATTTAATAAATAAAGAATGAATTAGACACGTAGAACATTTAAAAATCAAGTCATGAAAAGATTTTAATTTACCGAATGTTGGTTCTTTCAATGAAAGGGGCCGTGCCTGCATTAGGCATAACTTTTTTCACAGTCATAGTTATGCCTAATGATCGAGCGTAACATATTCAGAAAATCAAAAGTTAGACTATTAAAAGTTTCTTTAAATATCACAACCAACTAAACGATAGTCGTTTAAGTTGACATTTAATAACCAAGTAAGCATGATTGTTAATAAAAAAAAACGCTAGGAGATTTAGAAATGATATTCAATAAAACAATAATCTTGGGAGTCACAGCTCTCTCGTTTTTAGGTTTAAATGGACTTGAGGCAAACGAAGATAACTATAATTTTAAGACATCCACTCCAATGGAAATTCAGGCAGATTTAGATAATCGTGTTACGAATACAATTTTGGAAGCTGCTAAAGAAGGAAAAAATGCAATACAACTATCATTTCAAAAGCATGATTTGGAAGTAGATCAAATAAAATATATTAATTTTTTATAGTAATATAGTAAATGTTTATTAAAAAAGATTTTTATGGAAGTTGTATAGAAATTAGTGTATAATTTGATTATTATAAATTAATTGTATATTAATCTTAACAAAAGAGTTATTATGGAAGTCTCACCTTCTTTTACACCCTTAATCCCAATTGAACGGCTGAAAGAGCTGGATTCATTGCCCCCTGGAATTCAAAGATACTGTGAGACAATTCCACATGATGATCCCATTTATTCTGACGCGCCTCAAACGGCTTATGAGTTTTTGTGGATTCTTGATAAACATTCAAAAAGAAATCCCAAATTAATGAGTGCTATAAAACAGATATGGGAAAGATGTAGTATTCGCTCCGTTTTTTCTCGAATTGACTTGCCCGAAGACTTAAAGATTATCACCAAAGATGATGACAGTATCATGATTTATCGAATCGCCTTAAGGCACTTTTGTGAGAACTTTCGAACTGGTATTGATTTTGAAAATAAAGACTCTTATATGATGAAACAGTATTCAATAAGAGCGATTGATCTCTTAAAGACCCATATCTATACAAGAAAATATCCCGAAACATGTGAATCATTTACTGACCTATTTGACTTACTGGTGATCGCAGAAATAGCTGAAAATAAGTACTTGCACATGAGAATTTTAGACACACTTGATCAGAAAGCGAGAAAGGTGAAGATACTTGAAGAACTTTCGAGTATAAGAGAAGCATTTTCAAACAGATCTGCAGAAATTCGAGATGAGTGGTGGCTAATATTTTTTAAAGTCTTTGTAAATGCGAGTGCGGACCCTGAATACTGGAACAATTTTTCCTCATTATTGGATGTGTTTGAACTCAAAGAATTCGTCTGGCCTGATTTCGCTAAATCTATGGATCTGACTTTTACGATGGGGGAACATGTTACTAATAGAGAAAGGTTACGTTTACTCAATACTTTTATTCAACTTGTCAAACCAAGCAAGTATATAAAGATAATAGAAGAGGAAATTGTTATGGGAGCCCTTAATGATCTATTGCGTTCTGAAGGGGTGGACGTTAAGAGAATTGACTTCAAATTAGCACTGCCGGCAAGAAGCCTCGCCGTTTTAGTAAATGAGACAGAAGTTCCGGATATTTTTTGGAAGCATCTCAGAAGTGTTACCGTAGAACGAAAGAATAAATATGATCGGTCACAAATTCGATCGGCTGTGACATTTTACCCAGAAATGAGACGGTTGGAAAACTTAATCGTAAGCCCCTACATTGATTCAGCAGAATTGATTAATATTGCAAAGGCTTTACCTGAAACGAATATTACGATTCTTCACCAAGAAGAAGATCTCAATTCAAGAACAATTGAACCAAGAGAACCCATTTATTTATTCAATGACTTTTGTCAGGAAGCATTGACAAAAAGCATCGATGAGTATGCACAATTTTACAATATCACGATCAAATTTTCCAAGAAATTTTCTGCATTTCATATTGGCAAGCTAAAGAGGCATGTGGATATGGATTTGATTGGGCGAATGTTTAGAGATAATCCTTCAATCAAGGATGTGTACACTGATCAATTACGCAGAAGAGAGCAATTGACGGATGCCATAAAAAAATATCGAGAGCATTACCCGGCCTTCATTTATAAATCAAAAAAAAATGAATATGGGAAATGTCGAATAACAGTGGGGAAGTGTTAAAACCTGAAGCTTAATCATTATCGGTATAAATTGATAGGGGTCAGATGTGACTTATTGACTTATTCAGCAAACAAATCAATAAGTCACGTCTGACCCCTATCACGTCTGACCCCTATCAATATTTGTTGCCTCCGAGGGGAAGTGTTGCTTGCGGCAATAAAAATGTTGGTGTATGTTTTTTATCCAAAGGAGGTTGAAATGCTAACAGAAGTGCAAACTGATAAAACTGAAAATCAAGATCATGTTGCAGCAGAAAGTCCCTCTGTCGTCGCATATGGTCATAGCTGTCGAGATTTGACAAATCTTATCAATCATTGTTGCCCTCCCGGGTCTGACAAATATTATGTGGCGACACGGGTTGGGTGTTTCGGGGTGATTTCCACCGCGACACTCGTTGGTATCACGGTTTTATATTTTATCTGTTATGGCATAGGCAATGCGATTGACGATGACCATGATGAGCCATTAGCTCGATGGGTAGGTAACCCCAGTTTAGGGCTTGGCATTTTAGCTCTACCTATCGCTGGATGTTTGTGCATAATTAGTCTAGTTATCTACTGCAAAGGTCTCTTGTCTAAAGACAGAAAAGAGTATGTAGCCATCCGAGATCGAGTCTGAACATTGGGTGCTCAATGATAGGGGTCAGACGTGACTTATTGACTTTTTCAACAAATTAAGAAGTCACGTCTGACTCCTACCATTCTGTGTTTTCAATATCGGGAAGACTAAATTACATCGGAAAAATTCTGACTTCCTACTTCTGACTTCAAAGAGTGGGGCAGCCCGGATTTGAACCGGGGACCTACGGGTTATGAGTCCGTTGCTCTAACCGCTGAGCTACTGCCCCTGGACAGACGGCCATTTTAACTTCATAAAGACCCAAAAATCAAGAGAAATCAGAATCTTGCGGATTATTAAAGGAAATAGTATAGAATTGTTTGGATCTATTTACATAATACGGGTGGGAAAATGCGCAGCGTAACATTCTTAGCTTCCTTGATTTTAGGGATTTCTGCCCTACTACACGCTGATTCTGATTGTCTAGAAGAAGAGAACGACTGCTGCTGTCATTACGATTGCCATTACGTCGATATCAAGGAATCCACTAAAATCTCGGCTCTCCCTGCTTGTGGGCCCCTGATGCCCCCATTCCTCGCTGATCCCCGGAAGATTGGGATGTCTGCCGGATGGCGGGTCCATGATCAAGCCATCAAGCATGTGGGAGTCAACGATGGTTTTGGTCCCGATTGCCCCTCCGATCACTCTGGTCCTGTTTCATTCGGTGACTACGCGGGATTGATTCGTTTTTGCAATCCTTTTTGCCGTGGAGGAATTCTGGATATCGGGATCGAAGGGAACGTTTGGGCTATCTTCCAACATACTCGTGAGTCGGCACCGCTCATTAATGCCGATTACTATGTGGCAATCCCCATCACATATGCTTACCGTTGCTGGGCTTTTCGAGTGAGATTGTATCACATCTCTTCCCATCTGGGAGATGAGTTTTTGTGCAATAACCTAGGCTTTGACAGACGGAACCCCAGTTCAGAATATATCGATTTCTTCATGTCATGGGTTCCTAACTGTGATATTCGCATTTTTGGCGGTGCGGGGTTTATCGTACGACGTGATGAAACCTTTCAACATCGACGCCTCTATTTCGAATATGGTTTCGACTATTACTTTCCTGTTGCTAGATGGTTCATACCGAAAAGCTGTGTCCTCGGTCGTCCCTTTTTGGGAGCCTATATTCGGAATCGGGAAGATAATGACTACAAGTTTGATGGAACTTTTGTTTACGGCTATGAATGGTCAAGACTTTATTGCGATTATAAAAAAATCCGTGTATTTATGGAGTACCACACTGGGTATTCTTTAGAGGGACAATTCAGTCGCCTCCGTACAGAATACGCAGCATTTGTCGTTTATTATGGATACTAAAAAACTGGATGACGATCAGCTTATCAATGAAGGGTTTAGTAAAAATCCTCGCCCATTCATTTTATGGTTCTTTATATTAGCACTACTCATTTTAGGGATTTTGAGTCTCCAATGGAGTTTGAAAGAATACCTTGAAGAAAAAATCTGCGAGAGCCCTTTTCATCGTGTGACGAATCGGGAAATGTCGTTATTCCTATGGCAAAATCCAGAATTTATGCGCGCCCATGTTGCGAAAAAGTCTGGCTATCTGCCCAATTTTCAGTACTTGGATAAGGTGTCGGTTGAACCACAATTCGCTGATGATTTCGTGGTGGCTCCGCCGGAAATCCTGTTCCTTTATCATACCTGGAATCGGCAAGTCGGGGATCTTTACATCCCACGTCCCATTAACCCTGCTGAGTTTCAAGAGTTCCTCGCTTACGCAGAGGAATGGCAGCCTCAATACTGGGACGAGGCGATGGGGAATTACATTCAGCTTGTCGAGAACCTTTCGTCTAATGAGTCTGATCTCAACGAACATCTCCCCCTTGAAGTGAAACAGGCGTTCCAAGGCTGGAAAAACTATACCCAGGAAGGGGATCAAATTCAGAATATCCAGCCTACTTATGAGCAAATGAGGCGCTTCCTTAAAAAATATCCCACCTATGCCCGGAATTATTGGAAAAATGTCGTGTCGGTGAAATATTTGCAGACTTTAGAGGATGGGAATCCACAGGATATTATCCCTAAAGTAGAGCTTTCCGCTTTCTTAAAGGTCGCATTTTTCAACGACCAAATGTCACTGAAAAATCAGTAATTAAAAACATCCTGTTAATATATGAGTGTTTTTAATAAATATTATATAAACCTTAATAATTAATTATTAATACAGTGAGAGAATTAATATTAATACTAATATATGGAGGATCATAATATGCTTAATACAATTCATTCTGTGAATCATCTCCCTATTCAAAATAGGGCTCATGTCACACCTAGAATTGACCCTAAGTCAGCAAAAACAGCGAAAATCATCAATAACATGGCCCATGCAATCAAAATGGCACCCATGGCGGCAAAGCCATTGTCTCGTGCTGATGATACGGAAAAAAAATATTCTGATCGCTTTTATGACCAGTATGTTCCTTTTCAAGAGGTTGTCGACCTCGGTTTGGAGAACCGGAGTGATGAAGCGCATATTCCTCTCATGAATTTAGTGAAGAATGAAATGGGTCTCGATATCGAAAATGTTGTTCTGAAGGATCTTCACAAGCTTGTGAAAAAACTGTATCCCCATAAGAGTCATCAGGAAATCCAAGGGATTATTGATAATGCCCAAAGATTAGCCGGGAGAGATCCAAAAAAGCTGCTTAAGAAAATTATTGAAGAAAAGATCGTTCGTGATCAGGGGACATATAATTCTCTGGTTAAGCGTTATAACCGTCAAAAGAGAAAGACTTATGTGTCGAAGAATGATGCGATGAAATTGGCGCAAGAGGCGGGAAAAATTCTTCCTCTTGAACAGTACAATAAAATCCTTTCTGAATTTATTGGAAAAAATGTTTCCAGACTTTCTGAATCTAAGCTTAGGGCAGAATTAGGTAAGATTCAATCTGGAAAAAGATGGTTGATTTTGGCTCAATCTCTTCTCAAGGGGTTCGATAAAGAGCCATCTATTGGCTTAAAAAAATATTTCAATACTGCGAATGATGCCTATGGAAAATTGGTATTAGATGAGTATCTTTCAAATCCAACACGGAAAGCAGAGTTGTCAGAAAAGATCCAACAATGGACAGCGCGTCAAGTGGCGTTTGAGATTCGCGATATTCTCGATAAAAAGTACGGAATTTTCCGAGAAAGATATTTGAATTCTTTTGAAGAGTCTCTATATGAGTGTCTGTTGAAAAAGGACACCCCAGAATTTGTTCCAGCGTTAACATATTTGACTGAAAATGAAATGGTATTGTCTCCTTCCGATACTCAAACAACTTTTACGGATCTTTTGATGACGCAATTTAAAGGAGAAAGAGTGGGTAAAATATTTAATCCACAGACTCTGAGTGATGAAGAATTTGTCGGTGAAGTGAAAAGTCGACTCAATAATCTGTTAATGGAGAAATTGAAAGAGACGCAAAGTCATTATATTCATCAATACGATGGATTGATCGAGCATTATGCTCCAGCAACGATACGGGGGCTTCACGATGTGGATGATGATGTGGTTAAAAATTTAGCTGTGGAAGGGGATTATTCTTCGGTATACGACATTTTCAATAATGAAGTGAGTTCAGGCGCGCGAAAAAGTTTGTATGCGTTAGGACATACAGGAGCTAGTAATCGCTCAACGACATTAAATTTCAATATCGCTTCCTATTTTGCGACAGCTCACGGATTAAAATCTGGGACACCAGAAAGTGTTTGGTTTATGATTTACGAGCCACAGGAAGCGCTTTATATGAGTGAAATAGAATCGGCGGGTGCGTGGAAAGAAGCCGAAGTTGTCATGCCTCATCTGGGTGCTAAAAAGTTCTTGGGTGCTGTGAAATTCGTTGTCGATAAAAGCAAGACGAATTCAAAAAATATTGTCTTGAAACCTGTTGATGGATTTTTGTCTGACAAGGCTAAAAGCGGAGAGTTTGACAAAGCGGGTATGGTCGGAGAACTTAAGCAGGTCTTTGACTATGCTCAGCATTTCGAGAAAAGAGTCGAGGGTTCACCAGGTATCCTTAAAGTGAAGCGTCATCCTAAAGATCCTAAGAGTACAATGTCTCGAGTGGAAAAGATTGCCCAACACAATTTGATTCAGCAATTTGTTGAGGGAATTAGTCGTTATCCCAATGAGTTTGTGCATCAGGTTCTTCCGAAGAAGGATTTGCCTGCGAATCAGGCAGAATACTTGGCTGAACGGGCTAAGCAAAGAGCCTTTGTGGATCGGGAGGACGATCAGAGGCGGCTTGAGCGATTGCAGAAAGAGCGTGAAAAGCATTTGGCCCTTTCAGAGAATTATTGGGACAAGCATAACGTGACTTGGATTAATTAATTTCTTGGAGCCCCGAGCGGCTATCGCCGCTAATATCGTAAAGTAAACACAGTAGGGCTGGAAGCCCGGCATATGTCAGCCCAGGCAGTAGCGGAGCGGAGGCCTGGGAAAGTATTCCTAAAATATCAAAGCCCTGAAAGGGTGACATAAGCCGCGGTCAATG
>JAAKFL010000077.1 GCA_011065065.1 Chlamydiota bacterium
GAACTTAATTTTTTACCCACTAACTTTTCAAGGTTAACAAATGGATTGATCCTGGCAAGAAAGATTTTGAACTTAGAAAT
This sequence comes from Chlamydiota bacterium, assembly GCA_011065065.1. Taxonomy (GTDB): domain Bacteria; phylum Chlamydiota; class Chlamydiia; order Chlamydiales; family SLFE01; genus JAAKFL01. The sequence continues at coordinate 81 of JAAKFL010000077.1, forward strand.
TCCTAGAAAACGGGCTAAATCATCGATTTTAACTGAGACATTTTTATTGTCCTCATCATCGATTTTTAACGAGACTCGTGTAGGATTTAGCCACTGCATAAACCCAGAAAGACCGCTAGAGAATCTCTTAGCACCAATTTCTGCAATTTTCACCCTTTTAGAAGGGGTTCCACTTGTCTGAAAATCAAGGGTATTTGTTCTTAATTTACCGTTTAAGACAATTTTAGTCATAATACACCAATTTTAAAAATATAATTATTAACTTAGTTAGTTGTTTTTCTTGTTCTGAAGGTGTAATTATAGCTTAATATAATTAAGTTTAATTAAAGATTATGTTGGGATTTTAAGAAAAAGGGCCCAATTTGTTGAAACGCAGGGGGGTCGTTCTCTGTGCCCCTGCGTTTTTTATAGGAAGGAAAACTTGGATCAGAATGCAGTTGCATGTTTCTCGTATGTTTCATTGCGAGAATTGGGATCTCCTGGTATCGCTAAAGCTAATTCCAATACTTTTTGCGGAAGGTAGCGTGGATACCACAAGAAAACATAACTGATTAAACAAACCCCAGAACCAGCAATCCCAAGCGGAGTTAACCCTGCCAGAGCGATTGTCGCGACACCACATATCAGTTGGGCGATTCCATAAGTTCGCCCTCGAGTGATTAGTTTGCTCAATTTTGTTACGATGAGATCTTGGATACACTTCTCAGTAGAGTAATCATTAAATTCTTTTATACGACTGCACCGCATCACATGATAATAGACAGTTCCGATTACAGGGATCATGTATAAAACGGTTGATCCTGGACTCTCAGGATCAAGAGTGACGACATATTGTTGTATAGCTTGAATAGCTTCCATAAGACACCTCATTTGTGTAAATGACATACATATTAAGCTATCATGGAATTTTCAGCAAACTAGGCCAATACATCCCTTTGGGAAGTCCGTCTTCTTTACGCAGTAGCTTAGTGAGTTTTTCATGAAGTTGATTGGCTAACTGAGTGTGTTGAGAAGCTTCTTTTCCATATAAAAGATTATTTAACTGACCAGGATCTTTATCTAAGTCGTAGAGCTCATATTCAAACCCGGTTCCATTGGGTGAAAAATAGATGGCATAAGTCCAATTTTGGTATCTGAGACAACGGATATGGGAACTAGGGGTGTCTTTTGGCAAAAGGTACACGTCATCATAGGCAAAAACAATAGAGTCGCGTACTGACTCCTTTTGACCTAAAATCACAGGCTTTTGGCTAATTCCTTGAAAGTCGGAGTGATCATAGGAAAATCCGATCAAATCTGAAATTGTTGGAATCAAATCTAAGTGACTATAAAAAGCTTCGGTTGATTTTGGGGTGGGGTAGAGCGTTGGATTGGAGATAATGAAAGGAACATGGATCTCTTCTTCGTAAGCTGTATAGGCCTTTTCCCTCATACCGTGTGATAAACCCAACTCTCCATGATCGGCGGTCCGAATGATGATCGTATCCTTCAAAAGATCATGTTTTTCTAGTGAATCTAAGATCGCCATAATCTCTTTATCAACTACAGTATGTAAATAAGCATAGAAATTGACGTAGTCTTGCATTTCTTTTTGATTTTTAAAGGGAGCAATACGATTAATCGCATCGCGTGCTTTCAGTTGGATCGAGGGTTTTGTCTTCAAGGAATCGTTAAAGTTACTGGGTAAATCAATTCCCATATTTTCAAAATCTTTCAGACGATATCCTCCGTCACCATAGCCGATGGGGCTCACCCAGACATCATGGGGATTCACAAGGGAGATAAAGAGGCAGAAAGGTTTGCGCGTCTTCTTATCCTTAGTGCCTACTCTTTCAAGGTAATCGAGAATAGGCTCTCCCCATCCTTTGACCTCTTTTTTGTCTGAACTTACCATCCCCCTGACATAGCGCATATCGTTGTTGGCATATCCTCCGCCTAAAGTCGAAAGGGCAAACTTTTTATCTCGAATGTAGTCGCTATGGTCGGCGTTTCCGGCATCGGGAGGATTCCACTCTTCGGGGCTATAGGTTTTTTTCATGTTGGCAATATCTTTCTCAGACCATTTCTCTAACCCATCTACAGCATAACTCAAATGCCACTTCCCTTTCCAAACCACGTCATAGTTGGTTTTTTCCTGAATGAGCGAGGATAAATTGGTCAAGACATCTTTCGATGGCAGTGTGGGGGAAGGGGTCGTCTCGGAGAGCGTCTCTGATACGTGATTCACAATTGAATACTGACTGGTGAGTAAAGCGGCTCTTGAAGGGGAACACATGGAGGCAGAGGTATATGCTCGTTGAAATGAGAGGCCATGTTTCATCAATCTTTCTTGGGACGGGAGATGGTTTTTTACCCATCCGGCAGGCCAGTGCATCGGAAGCCGTTCTTGATCTGTCATCAAAACGATAATATTTGGTTGCTTTAACTCAGACTCAACCGAAAAAATCATCTGCGGCAGGCATAACAAAGTCAGAAAAATACTTAGCGCTCTCATCAATTTCCTCTCATTTATTTATTTCCATTTTTATAGGAAGAAGATACAGTTGTCTATGATAAAAAATGAGAATAAGCTTATTTTTTTTAAAATTGCGAGGTAGAAAATGTTTCAAGTTCGATTATTTTTTTCATTGATGTTCATTCCCCTAGCGTTAGTTGGTCAGAACTATATTCAATCTCCTAATGGAAATCAGTATGAGATTGAAATGAAAGATCCTGTTGTTCATGATTCGTCTGACCATGTAGAGATTAGGAATTTTTTCCAAAGAAATGGATATGTTGTTGTTGACAATGTTTCAGAAAAAAAAGATCGAGATGGATTAGTCGCTTTTATCGATAAAATCATGAATCGGAAGTCCAGTAGCACCAGGCGTTTGGGGTTTCTCGATTTATATCATGATGATCAATTGGCTCAGTTACGACAAAATCCTAAGTTATACGGAGTCTTCACATCGATTTTCGGGACTGAAAAACTTTGGGTTGTTTTTGATCGTGTCATTCACCAACTTGTTGATGAATATGAAAGTCCATTAAATCCTCATGTCGATCAAAATCCTGTGGTGCATCCCCACTTCTTCAATGTTCAGGCAATGCTTGCACTACGTGATATGAATGAGGGAACCGGAACACTGGCACTTGTTCCTCGTTCACACCAATTCTTTCATGAATACAAAGAATGGTCTGATTCGCATGTTGGATTCGTGGAACATTGTGGAAAGCGCAAGCTATCCTTCATTGGTGTTCGATTAAAAGAGGGTCAATTAGTGATTTGGGATTCTCGAACAACTCATTGCCGATTTAGGGGATCTCCTCTCAGCAACAGATATGCTGCTCTCCTTACTTTTACGAAAGCCGAGAACAATCAAGAACTGATAGATCTTCGTCTCAAAGCATTTAAAGAGGGGGTCGGCGTCAATCATCATCAAGCAGGTTTAAGGGCAACGGCAAAGCCACGACTTGAAATCTCATTGCGAGAAACTCAAGAAGACCTCACTCCATTAGGACGAAAGCTCTATGGTTTAGAGAATTGGTTTGTTTCAGAGTAGGCGATTGAGATGAATTATTTATATTTCATTTTATTGTGTTTGCATGTCAGCACTTGCCTGGCTGTGGAGACAAAAAAAGAGTGGTCATTAGGTGGTGATCTCAGCGTATGTTTTACTAGTGATGTGAAATTTGAGTTTTCGGAGAAGGATAAAATTTCTCTTTCGGCACATCTTCCAGGTTTTCAAGAAAAACCTGGCCCTCCTCCATACGATTTAGTGCTGAATCATCGTTATCATAATGAGACTTATGTCGATCAAGGGATCAAAACCACGACAATTTTGTCTTCTTGGAATCGAACATTGCCTCCTGACTTCATTCATGTCCTTTATGGACTTGCAAGACAACAATGGTTAAATCATGAAATCTATCCAGTACATGCCGCTTGTATAGGGAATCAAGAAAAGGGATACATTCTGCTTGTTGGATCTCCGGGATCGGGAAAAACATCGTTATCACTAAGCGCTATTTTAGATCATGATTATCAACTGTTTTCTGGTGATAAAACTCTATTAAAAATCACTGGTGAAAGATTAGAAGCAGTCTCTGGAACTCGCACTGTGACAGTACGATTAGAAGATGTAAAAAGATGGTCGAAAATTCCGAAGATTCACGAGTATCGGTTTGGAGATCGTATAGCATTTCAATTGCCTAAAAAGTATCAGGCGCAAGAAGCATCAGTTTCTATTAAAGCAATTTTTCTTGTGGGACTTAATGATGGCGCTCATGTGTTCACTGCACTTTCACCACTTAGTGCTCTTCATACACTCTATCCTTTTTTTCTCGATAAACAACGTGAGGATGTGCTGATCGGAGAAAACGTCGCGTTCATTGATGGTGAAATCAATCCGTTAGTTCGACAAAAACTTGCACAAGATCTTTCAAAGGTTCTTCAGAAAATCCCAGTATTTAAAGCAAATGGTTCGCTTGAGGAGGTAATTTCTTTTGTCGAAACACAAATTGGATTCGATATAAAAGAGAAGCAAACGAAAAAAATTCTTTATGGGATTTGCGGAATTGGAAATGGTCACATTAATCGACAAATGCCCATTATCCGTCATTTGTTAAGTGAAGGGCATCAGATTATGGTGTTGACCTATGGAAACGGGTTGACTTACTTTCAAAATTTTCCTGAAATCACTGTCATTCCGGTAAAAAACCCTTATTATGTTGGGTCTCCCACTGGTCTTGATTTTAAAACGACTGCGTCTCATCCAAACAATGAGGGAAATATCACCCGGGTGAATTTGGAGGCTCTCAGTCAAATTGAGACTCTTTTTAACATCCCTGATCTTGTGATTTCAGATTACGAAATGATTTCTGCCCAATATGCCTATGCGAAACAGGTTCCTCTTGTGACGCTTGATCAACAAAGCAAATATTTGGTTGGAAAATTCGATAAGAATTTACAGGGAACAAGCTACGTAGATGAAGTGGAGAGGCTGAATATGTTCTTTCCAAAAGCGGCTAAGCGTTTCGCGATCTCTTTCTTCAGAGTCAATGCTCAAAGTTCTGAGGTTGAGATATTGCCTCCCATTATACGACCTAAAATTCTGGCTGCAAAAGGAAAACCACTTCATCCCACCCCTTCGATTCTTGTTTATATAACATCTCAACTGATTGAAATTGAGATCATCGATGAATGGGTTGAGATTCTCAAAACTTCTCTGCCTGATACTTATGAAGCTAATATTTTTATTCCTAGAAAGTTTAATCTCCCAAAGGACAATGAGCGAATTCACTTCTTTCATCACGGGGATTCCCGTTTTGATCAGTGCTTGATCTCAGCCCATGGAGTGATTTCTACAGCAGGTCATACACTCCTTTCCGAAGCGATGTATTTAGAAAAACCTGTATACGCAATTCCGCTTCCTCTTTATGAGCAACAATTGAATGCTCATGTAATTGCTGAGGGTGGCTTTGGAATTTGCGAAAAGAACCTGACAAAAGAAGGGTTAGTTCAATTTTTGGATTATCTTCCAGACTATAAGGAAAATATCCAAAAGGATGAAACCTTTCTTTTTAAAGAGCCAGGGAACGAAATTACAATTCAAAAAATTATGAAGTTTCTTAAATGAATATTTTTCGATTGAGCATTTATGCAATTTGTTTATTTTTCTCGTCTTTTCTCTGCGGAAAAGAGTACCGTCACAAGTTCCTGATTCCTGATTTATCGATGGTGCCGCGCGATGTCTTATCGGCTCTGATTTCGGGTGAAGAGCATCCTGAAATTGTTCGTAGGGGATTGGTGGTGCAAGAATACCTACCTGTGACAAAGAAGAATATTCTTAGAATGAAAGCGGTTATTGAACCCGAGATCAGAGAGCCATTCGAAAATCTCTTTTATCCAGGAAAGGTTCAAGAATTACGTCTACTTCGCAAATATTTAATGGAAAAGGGAATAAAACGTGAAGTTTATCAGATTGCGATCAATCGAAATGAAATTGTTCTTGAATCTGATGAACGATTAAAGGCTGTTTTCAAGAAGCTGATACCTAAAAGTAAAGGGGTTGTTCGTAAGGTCTTTTTTGAAGTCATTGCTAGAGATGCTCATGGGAATGTTTTACATGATGCTCAGGGAAATCCTCTCACTGTTGAAATTGATATCTTGGTTCAGAATGTTGATCATAAAATTGTTCCTTTATTCATTAATGGAAAAATCAGGGCTGAACATCCGTTTGACCTTGATTCACTTCCTCCTTATCTTGGGAAGGATGTGACGAATGATGAAAGGGTGAAAGCAAAAAATATTATTTTTTTTGGATTGCCGCATCAGATTGCCGCCTTCTCTGATAATTATAAGTTAAACAATCGTCAATTTCTAACGATAATACTTTCACAGTATCTAAGTTGGACAAATTCTGATTATATAAAAATGTATCAGTATCCTCCAAAAATTCCTAATAATACAGTTATTTCAAAAAAAATTCTCATGAATGCTGAGCCATTTGGCTTTGGTCCCTCTGCTGCCATTGCAGAAATTTTTCCTTATCTGAGAGATAGAATTTCACACCTCAGTTATATAGGAAAAGGTCATACCATCAATCTTCAAAAACGCTTGCCATATGATGATCTTTATGAATATTCGTCGGAGGAAGATTTTGTACGCGTAGCAAAAAATTATGACGTATTTATAACTGCAGTAGATGCTGAAACTGCTTCCTGGGCTAAGAAGAATGGCCTTAAGGTGATTGTATATGATCCATTAACATGGTACTGGCAAACCATTCCAGATATTTTTAAAGAGGCGGATCTTTACATCGCACAGAATTTTTTAGGGGTAGTGGAAAGGCTTAAGCAAGAAAGTCAATCCTTTAAGGAATATGCCATTGTTCCTCCTATTCTTTCTGGTTGGTATGGAGAGAATGATGGTGAGGAAGGTTACCTTGTCAATTTGGGAGGGTTGAGTAATCCGTACATTTCTGATAGTACATTTGCAAATTATGCCAGACTCATTTTCTCGTCATTAAATGAGATTTTGAATGAACCAGTGTTTTATGCAACAAGTGAGAAAATAGCCTCTCAAGTTCAAGATGTCTGTTTAGCTAAGACCTATCAGCCGCATGAAATTCAGAGAATTTTGAGCCAGTCACAAGTGGCCTTTATGACCAGTGGATTAGGCAATATTTTCGAAGCTTCATCTATGAAAAAACATATTGTATGGGTCCCGCCCACAAATGTCAGCCAAGGACAACAACTCCATCTTCTAAAGGAAAATCACATGATAGATCATGCCATTGATTGGCATGATATCATTGACGATATGCCACCTATCGATTACTCTCTCTCTGACGTACAGGTGATGGATCAAATTTCACAGCGTTTAGAAAGATTAATGACTGATATCGCTATCCAAAAGAAATTGAGAAAAGCTCTTCACCAAGCTTACTTTGCGGCTTCAGATAAGAAGCATTCGAAGCCTTCCCTTGCTAAATTGATTGAAATCTTTGGAATGGGTGGTGGAATTCAGATTGCAGAGATGATAATAGAATGGATTCAAGAGTCTGAGTCAAAAAAGGAGCAAAGTATCCAGCATTTTTCCTTGATGACAGAGTACTAGTCCTTACAATCCCATTACACGACGTTTTTTGTTCACAATTTCACTTATCTTAGGCTGTGTCCAAGACCCACCAAGATGTTTCGCAAATTAGGCTTGAGACAAATTCAACGGTTTGAGGAATTCTTCAAGAAGAATTTCTCCTGGATGCGTTGGGGGTCGATTTTTTGGAAGCATGATTACGTCCTAATGATAATCCGTATATTAATATATTTTCAACTTGTGATTTATGGTGCCAAATTAATGCATAAAAAACTTAATATGAAGAGAGAGGGTTGAGATGAAAAAATTTGTATGCGATAAGATGTGTTCGGAATTAGGGAAATGGCTGCGGGCTGCCGGGTATGATACGGACATCATACAAACTCCATTGGAAGACGAAGAAATCTTTAATAAAGCGGTTGAGGAAGAGCGTTTTCTGATTACAAGGGATAAAGATTTCAAGACAATAGATCCCGACAAACAAACAGTCATTTATTTAAGAAGCGAAGCGATTGATGACTGGGCTAGGCAGTTGAAGGTTGAAGAAGGGGTGGATTGGCTGTTTCGTCCGTTTTCTCGTTGCCTGCAGTGCAATTCTCCATTTGAAAAAACCGCTCCTCCCAGTGAGTTTCCTGAGGGGATTCCAGAAGATGCGGAGGAGTTTTGGTCTTGTCCTTCCTGTGATCAATTATTTTGGCTAGGATCTCATACTGAGCGGATGGAGAGTCAACTCAAAGCCTGGCAAAGTGGCTCTTAATTTATCATTTCTTAATGAAAAGTTAATTGAAAGAAATCTATTTTTATATTAGAATTTAATAATGTAAATAATATTGGAGATAAATTATGTCATTACCATCTGTTATTATATTTGAGCGTCATTGGGATGAAGCTCCCAGACAATTAGTAAAACATTTACTCCCTAAGTTAGGGGCTGCAGGTTACGATACAATGTGTCTTGAAGCTCCTCAAAACTTAACATCCAGTGAAATTCTTTCTCGTTTTGAAGCTTGCTTAGAACAAGATTCTGGTATCCATTCTCAAGCAGAACAGCTTTTAAAAAGGGCAAAGGTTGAGATTAGAGGGAGATTGAGTGACGTTAGTTTTAAGGAGTTAACGA
>JAAKFL010000078.1 GCA_011065065.1 Chlamydiota bacterium
ATTTTTTATATGTTTGACAAAATCATTGAGAATCCAAGGTAAGCGTTTTGAGAAATACTTGTAATAAATGGTTGGTGCAACATAAATAGTTTTGATAAATATTGAGTAAGCTTCGTATTCGAATGCGTTAAAAAGATTCTCCGTGAGAATGGGGACAGCTAAATCATGAATGACAGTGTTATGTGAATCGATTATATTTCCTGAGAGGAGTTCAATATACTTGATGAGTGCAGGGTGTAAAAGTGAACTGTCTTTTGCAGTAACTGCTCGAGCCAGGTTGATGGTACAAGTCAGCTCTTCTTCGGCTCCTATTCGCTTTTTCTTGTCTGGGAAAAGTTTATTAATAAAGTATTCGGCATTTGAGAGATATGTATTTTCTCGTGTATAGATTAATTGATAAAGGTAGAGGTAAAATATTTTGGGATCATTGATAAGAAAATAGAATAAATTCTGATATTGAGATAAATCTAGGTAGGATCTTAAGGGAGTTTCAGAGGTCTCAATGCCAACCTGAAACACATCAATGACTAGTTCTGCAATCTCTTTAGGAACTAAACTCATTTTATTGAGCTTTTGTTGCTTCAGGATTTCCTGAATCATATCAACCCTTTCACGAAAAGCCGCTGGGCTTGTGTAAGGGCTTAATCTCTTTGCGATCTCTATAGCCATTTTTAGCGACAGATAGTATTTACTACAGGATCGGGAAATCTCAATGAGAATTTTTTCAGCATCTTCAGCATCTGGGTCAAGAAAATTGGAGGGTAAAAGACAACCCCCAAGAGTTCTAAAAGAGAGCTGTTCGATCTGTTTTAACTCCTTTAGCTCTTCTTTGTTCCACGACAAAAAGAGTTTGGTGGCGAATGATGTGTCACTTGTTTCGACAAGCTGTTTTTGATCTCGATCTGCTCGATATGAGAGAGAATGTTTGATATAGTCAACAGATTTTAGAAATGCCTCACGATCACCTTTGAGGCTTAAAAGAGCTGGAATGATTCTGATTCGGATTAAAATTGCCTTTGTATTGTCAATGTGGATATCAATATATTCTTCCATTTCTCCGTAGGAGGGAAGGATATGGCTTAAGGGGATTTCAAGTTTTTGATTATTGAACCAGTGTTTCATGGAATGGTCAATAAGATTGAAATAAGCGCTCAATTTCTTTTCTGGGCATAGTCCTTTCGAAAGCCCCGCAAATTGACTTAAGGCCCAAAGATGCTCTTTGTAAGAACCTTTTGATAGAGAATTTAAAAAATAATAGAAAGTATGACCTGTATCACCTTTAGGATCTAATCGATCGATACATTTTATAAACAGATGACTGTATTTTTTGCCATCAGATTTTGACAACTTCTCATGTTGAAACGCAATTTCATGAAGGAGCTCAAATACTACATCAAAAAATGGTTGATCATCGTCCACTTTTAATATTGTAGAGAGTGCGTGGAAAAAGTTTAAATCCACTGAAAGTTTTCTCGATCTCAATGGATGATAAGCCGAAACAAGTGAATCTAATAGACTTTGTTGCACGGAAGATTTCTTGCACCTCCTTAAATAATCTTTAACCACATCATGAGCTATTGGATGCTGGAAAATGATGAGATTGTAGGTCAGAGTCTTCATGAGCGTGAAGTTATTATCAGTCATCAGTTTATTATTTGTGATGGATTGCATCAACCAGTAGTGGCTTCTTGAAAGATTGGTGGCAGAATATTGTTCTGCTAATTTCTCCATAATTTGAATGGCAATCGCGTTATTCGCACATTTATCTTTGCGCATCAAAGATTTTAATAGTGTTTCAGCTTGTATATGAAAGGTTGTTGATCTGAGATAACAGCATTCAAGAGCAAAATTAATCAGTTCTTTTGGTAGCTGACCGTCGGGTCGATTTATGAAGTATCCATCAAGAAGATTAAATCCTATTTCTTTTAAATCATTTGACTCTAAATATTTTACGAGATCGGGGAGCGCTTGCGAGATTTGATTGAGTAATTTAGATGAAGGTGATGTGGTTTGGTCAAGGGTCATAAACACTCTGTCAATAAGCTCATCAGAAATGAGCGAGGGATCTGTCTTGACATGCAATAGGATATGGCCGAATAAGGTTTCTTTTTCAGGAATATTGTGAATTGTCTGAAGTGTCAGCATTTCAAATTGAAATTTGTAAGAAGATTTTTCAGCCATTCGGTACAGAGATCTCATTAAAGGAGAATAAACCCATTTGACAAATTTGATTGGACTTTTTCTGATGGAATTTTCGACTAAATTCAGCAGGTGAGAGGCTTCTTTAGACTGAAGCCCCTTTAGCTTTTTCAGAAGCTCGAACGCCTCTTCAATGTGACCTTTTTTGATTAAAGATTCTAGAAACCTGATTTGATAGGGCAAGACCTGCCTTCGAGATAAGCAGAATAAATGCAGGGGAGCGACATTTTCTTGGTCAGTTTCCTCAGGGTGTGTATTTAAATAGTCGGTTTGGAGGTTTCCAATTTCAATCAGAAGCTTCTTAAGTTCAGGAGGCGTCTTTTTCATTTGAAGAGCTGGTTTCAGCTTCTTCATGAGTGTACTTAGGAAAGCGACATCTTGAGGATCTTGTTGGTAAAAATGTTTGAAGAGAGATGCAATTAATTTTAAGCGTCTATTTTTTAACGATTTCCACAGATTGTTAGAGAAAGCAGATAACCAAATCTCTTTTGCCAAATTAAAATGGCTCTTTGTGATGAGCTGTTGGATATAATTAGCGATGAGGTTAACGATTTCGGAGGCAGGAGGTTGCTCACATGCTGCTTTCAAAAGGATGACGCATTTTTCAGTTGGCAACCTATTTATCACAAGGTTGATTAAGGCGTTTTGTTCTTCACAGGTATTAAAGAATTTGAGAAAATGCTCGACATTAGAATTGAAATCGTCAGGTAGATTGATGATCTGAATGAGTACCATCGATTTTGTTCTGATAGGAAGCGTCGATTCAGAGACACAATTGTGGAAAAAGGCACACGCACAATCAAATAGATTGTTTTGGATGAGTAGGAGTTGTAATTTACAAATAAAATCTAGGTAAGATTCATCCTTTTGTAACAATTCCCAAACTCCATGTTCTTGAGCAATTGTCCAGATGTAATGACTCAGAATCGGTTCTTCTTGTTCCTTTAGTTGCTGGCAGAGTTCAAGACTTAGGGAAGCTTTCTCGTGACTTGTGTCAAATTTTTCTAGGATAAGCTTGTAGAGGGGAAACGACTGATCCCATTGTTCTAATGAGATTAAGTGATTCAGAAGGCTTGTCAGGATTACATAATGATCATGTGTGAGTTCGGAAGGGTTAGCAGATTTAAGAACTGTTTGAAGACAAGGTAATAATTCTGGTGTCCATGAACCATGAGTATGAAGTTCCTGAAAAAGTCTTAAATAGTCATCCACTTGATTGGGGACTTTATCAGCAACTTCTTTCATCAACTGAATCACAATATGATGAAATTCAGGTTTGTGTCGTAATGTTTTGCATATTGCAAATTCAAGAGACAGCTCTTTTTCTTTTGCATCGATTAAGAAGTGAAAAAAATCCTCTTCTTCAAAATATGTTTCCAATAATCTTAGTTGGTCGATTGACAGTTTATACGATAAGAGGTTCTGGAAGAATGCCGATTCATAAATTGAGGAGTTTTCTTCGAGTTTTTTGTTAGTTAGGAACATCAAAAGGGCCAGTCTTCTGATATAGGGATCTTTATGCTTCAAATATTCCGTGGTGTCGATAGGGAATAGGCCGCGATCGATAAACGGAGACAGATTGAACTGTGATAATTTTGGGATAAATTTGAAGGCTTTCTTAATCACTAGGGGATTTTGTACAAGAAAATCGAAGGATTCTTTTGGAGTAAGTTTTTGAGAGATAAAAGCTCTTTTTTCTTGGTTTAACCGAATTTGGAAATCGAGGGACGTCTTATCCTCATCAGATGGAATCAATTCGATATTCTTAGCTCCGCTGTGCAGCCCTAACCAGGAAATGATATTGAAGAGTGCAAAAGCAGAGTCAATTGGTTTTGGGATACCTGATAAGATAAATTCAAGAAGATAGTCGATTTTGGCCCCTGTCCATATAGGGCAAGTCAATGAAATGAGTTTAACGAGAAACGCATCATTAATTCCCTCATGATTGTGTAAAGTTGTCAGAACTTTCCACATCAAGGCGGCTGCAGAATTTGGAGATGAGGGGAGGTGGTCTTCAAATGTACTAATTAATCGTTCACTTAGGATTTTTTCGACATTTTCGGGTTTTTTAGCTCGACATTCCTTGAGGAGAGCCTCGACGAGATCATGGATATGGTCAACTTCTCGAGCAGAATGTCCTTTTACATAATTATACCAAGTTCTGAAAATGTCATTCCCTTCGTAGGGGAAGTCTTTATGTTTAGGACTATGTTTCTGGAAATGGGAAATATATCCTTGAATGATATCAAAAAAAGCGATCCATGGATTTGCCAGATGACATTCGGGGATGATTTCACTCTTCCAATCACCCCTTAGTAATGGCAATATATTAAATCTAATGGTTTCTCGGGTTAATATGGAAGGACGAGCGATCCTTTCGATATGAGCAATTTCGATTTTACTCTTCTTAAAAGAATGCAGAACTAGTCTGTTTTTGTCATCTCGTCCAGGTTTATGAAGCTTGTTAAAGACACCGCTTTCCTTCGAATCAAGCTTGACTGATGTCCACGATTTACCAAGATAACTGGGCCGTTTCGAATTCTTCTTTAGATGAGCTATGACATAATCATTAGCTCTATAAACAGCATTCAGTGTTTCATAGCTATAATAATTTTGAATATCAGTATCTGTTTCTACGCAGAATATTTCACAGAAATTTTTGAGTGCGTCAAGAATCGGGGTGTCAAGAATCAGTTTTTGATGATGGATGTGATGATAAGCATGGCATAAAAGTCGTGGTAAGTAGGAACGAATAATTTTTTTTAATCCAGCTGAACCATTAGCGTATAGAGCCCGTAATACCAAATCATGATCCAAGTCATATTCAAGATCTTTGAGGGAGGTGCTAAAGTGAATGCCCTTAGCGAAGTCGTGATGTGATATTTCTTTTTTTAATATTGTGTATAATTGGCGTTTTTCTTTTTTGTTGAGGTGGAGTAATTGGAGCTCAGCAAGCTCTTTTACAGGGAGCCCATCTTTATCAGTGAGACCGAGTTCAAAAAGAATTTGACGAAGTGCATAAAAGGGGTTTTTGTAGGTGACAGGAGCCTTTTCCGTCCTCAAATGTTCGATATCACAAGCCGGAGATTTTGGGGACTCTACATCACTTTTAATAGTGCGAATGGGATCTATTTTTTGCATTTTATTTAAAATTTTTTGTTATAAATAAGTTATTTATAATAGCATATTTCAAACAAAATTTAAAGAGAGATTTTTGTAAAAATCATTTTTTTATTTTCGATAACTATAATGATTTCCGAAATTTGTCCGCCTCCTTGATGTATGAGTCGCTTCTGAGTAAGTACGGTTATTCCGAAATCATATTCGTGCCCGTGTGCGTGTCAGATTTTAGGCCCCAGTCGGGGCCCTCAGTGGTTAGCCCCGCGTGTAGGCGACGAGCTTTGCGAGGCGCCGAAACGTGGGGTACAATGTTAATTAAAATATAACGCCCCAGTAGGGACGGCAGGAGATCGCTGCCGCCCCTACCGGGGCGGAATGTTTATTTATATTCCAGCACCCCACGTTCCGGCACCTCGCAGGGCTCGTTGCCTGCACGCGGGGCTAACAACTAAGGCCCCGACTGGGGCCTACAAGAGACAACACTGCTTAAGCCGCCAATAATTCTTCAATTTGCTTCGCAAATTTGCCGTATTCAGTTTTTCCACCTATCGATTTTCTTACGCATTTCACTTTGATAAGATTTAACATCTTCAGATCAGCTTTTTCATCAATGTGCCCATCAACAGTGTGTTTCTGTAAATATCTTTCAAGACCTTTTTCCAGATCAAACATACGCCATTCTTTGAACATACTATCGACTACTTCCTTGATATTTTTAGATAGTAATTCTGGATACTTTTCCTTGTAAGCAAGATAAAGCATGCCACGCAAGGCTAGCTTGGCACTTGCCCAGGTGCAATTTCCTGTTTTCTGACTATGAGTCGCGAAACTTTCTTCTAAAATGGGTTCCTCGAGAGTGACATTTAATGATAGTCCAAACAGCATTTTCTGCTCTTTACTATTGCGTAATGTCCTGTCCGGGTAATGACAAATATGATTTTGTGAATAGATACTTTTTCCAAAGAATTCTTGCTTAATGTTTTTAAACTGATCACCTTGGAAAAAGGAAATCGTGTGATTAGTCTTACCACCACCTTTATTACATTGTAGTAGCGTGTCTCCTTTGATCAAAGTAGCCGTTGAATGTGCCTCCCAACCGGTTGGGATGATGACTGGTTTTCCTTCCTTATATCTGGTGTAAAGACTCTCATCAGTCATTTGGCCATTGATGGCAGAAAAGGTGTCAATAATTTCGTCCAAAACCTCTTGACCCAGATCAATATTGTAGTTAGATTCATGAATGAAGTCTGAGAATGATTGGGCCAATTCCGGATAGGTAAAGTCGGGCCAGAATCCTTCGTAATAGAAACCGTGGTCATCAGTTTTTTCGAGCGCAAATCGATGTGCCAGCATCAAACGGTCAGCATTTTCTGATAGTTTTCCATCGAGAACGTCATCCATCCATTGAGCTTTTTCCACACGGCCAGATTGCAGAAGATCCAAATAGAGGCAGGTAAACCCCTTATTAGGGTCGAGGTCTTCTTCTTTTAAAGGGGCTCCATAATCGTGGAGTAATTTGTGATAAAATAAACGATAATCACGCCTTTTTCCTTCACCCCATATATTGGCCATTTGAAAGCAAGATCTCCCTTCAGTATCAACGGCAGTGGTGTCAGCGCCTTGTTTCAAGAGAATTTTGACGGCATGAGGCGCATGCTTTAATGACATCATAAGAGGAGTCAACTTCGATTTAGGATCAATGGCATTCACGTTGGCACCATATTCCAACAATCGTGCCATCAGGTTTTCCCGATTGTATTCTAAGGCTTCTATGAGAGGAGGTGTTATTCCAGGATTTTTTGGGTTGATTTCAGCACCTAATTTAATCAATTGATCAAAGGCTTCATGATTGTTGTTTCTTATTGCAGCTGAAAGGGGAGTGACGACGCCAGGGACATCTGGATTGATTTCAGCCCCTTTTTCTATGAACAAGTCAAAGATTTCTTTGTTTTTTGTATTGATAAGAGCTAATGAAAATGGAGGACTGTATCCAATCAGTTCATTGGGGTCTGCACCATTTTCCAAAAAGAATTTGACTTTATTTTCAGACCAGTTTCTCAAAGATGACATAAAAGGGGTATCTCCCAGGTCATTTTTGCTGTTCACATCAATTTTATCGAATAACATTTTGAGAATATCGATGGCTACAGTAGCGTGAAGTAAACTGTTTCCCAAGTGGTCTTTCGTTGTCACATCGGCTCCTTTTTTCATGAGTTTTTCAAAGCTCTTAACATGATTATTTCTTGCTGCAAAATAGAGAGGTGTTCGACCATCTTGATTTCTGAGCTCAAGGTCAAGTATATCAAATAGATCTATCATCCCAGATTTTCCCTGACTTGCTGCAATATGTAATGCTGAATCCCCCCGATTATCTCGTGTGTTTTCGACATCAACACCCGATGAGATGAGTAATTCTACGAGATCAACACTTGACTCGATAGCATAAAAAAGAGGACATAACATTAGTTTGGAAACATCTTTTGGATTTAGAGGTATTTTTGCTTCAATATGTTTTTTGACGACTTCAATTTGCCCAGTGCAACAAGCGTCATTTAACGTATCGTAGTTAAGTTTTTCTCCTCTTTCAATTAAATATGAAATAAGATCCATATCTCCAGATTTACATGCTGCTGGTAATAGGCCCTTAGTATTGGCTCCGTGATCGATTAAAAGTTTGACAATTTCGCCAAAACCGTGTTGTTCCCATGTAAAATTAAGGATTCTACTATCTGTTTGTCCACAATTTGGATCAGCACCTTTTTCAATAAGCATTTTTATAATGTGGACATTATTGTGACTCAAAGCAAACCTAAGAGGCGTATGTCCTAACCATTTTTCATCAAGGCCAATGTTACGATGAATCAGAACTTCGGCCATTTTATTTTTTTTGAGATTGATCATACGGGATAAAACACTTTTTCCTAGAAATCGTTTGATTGTCTCCTTATCACCTGTTTTTGCAATATGGTATTGAATCGCCTTTGGAATCAAATCCAACAATTCCGTGTCAAAAGGAATGCGCACCGTATAGGTTTTTTCATCCCCGATTAAATGTACGGTGATGCTTTGATCTTCGTTGACTTCAATAAGGCTTTCAAGTGATTCTGGTGACAAAGATACCATGAAGTCCTTGCACTCCAATTGTTCATTATTATCTGAAAAATCATATGAGATCCGTTGACGCTTTTCTCCAATGCAATCTAAGAACAACTTGTGCGTTTTTTGGATAGAGCTGGGGTCTTTCACTTGCTCCTTTAGCTCTAATAATTTTTGATCGATGTTGATGATATAGGAATTGAGAGTGCTCAATTCCTTAGGGCTTTTAACACCCTCCAATAGTGATTTTGTGTCATCCAGCCAAT
>JAAKFL010000079.1 GCA_011065065.1 Chlamydiota bacterium
ACCGGTGACTCTGGCAAAAACATCAACTCGTCCGGAAATAAAAAAGACACGGTATCCATCTGATTGAGCTCCTTGTTCTTCAAGGAATGTTGCAAGGACTCGGCACTAATATCAATTCCAAAGACTTGTTTCGCTCCATACGCCGCAGCACAAAGCGACAAGATCCCACTTCCACATCCCACATCCACAACACAACGATTTTTCACATAAATGGGCATCAGTTGCATCACTAAACGTGTGGAAGGATGCGATAAGTCACCAAAGCCTGGCCCAGGCCTCAAAGTCACTTCTCCATAACCCTCAATGGGAATTTTTATCAGGCCGTCTTTGTAACCATGAGAGTGGGCATCCCATTGGGCCGTCCAGTCTATCGGAGGAAGCTCTGCTTCTTCCCAGTCAAAAGGAAAAACTTCTTCGATCAATGTTTCGGGAAGATAGCCATAAATTTCCCCTCTGCCACCAGACCTTTCCTCGCTGTAAAGAGGGTTCACCCCCTTTTCTTCCAAAATCTTCCAGGCTTCATCGACCGAGGAAAGAACAATAAATCTCACATAACGCGACGTCATCACTCTAATCTCTTTTCCAAAATTCAGGAACTAACACGACGAGAACTGTAAAGAACTCGAGTCGTCCCATCATCATCCATAAGGAAGTTAACATCAACCCAAATTCAGAAAGAAAGGCATACGAATCGGTTGGTCCCGCTTCACGGAATCCCATTCCCGAGTTATTAATCGTGCTGGTAATCACCGTCAGGGCACTTTCTGGATCCAGTCCATCGAGTGTAAGTAAGAATGTTCCCAAAACCGCCATAAAGATCACAGTCAAGAAAAACACCAACACAGTTATCGCCGCTCCTGTATCGACCGTGCGATTTCCGATTCGAAAACTGCGCACAGTTTCTGGACGAAACAAAAGCTCAATTTTATCTTTTGCAATACGGAAAAGCATGATGTATCGAATCATCTTCATCCCCCCTGCCGTGGATCCCGCCATCCCGCCAAGGTAAATGAGAATCAGCATCAAGGATTGTAAAGGATAGGGCCATTGGTCGTAGTTGGCCACGGCAAAACCGCTGGAAGTTTGAGCTGAGATCACTTGGAAAAATCCAATGCGCATGGCATCAGAAACGTTATAAACTTCTTTTTCCAAACCTTGTGTTGAATATTCGATACTTCCCACAAGATTTGAGGCCACAAAAAGTGAGGAGAGTGTGATGACAACGATATAAACAATCAGCTCAGTGTCATAAAAGCGGTAAAACTTTCCCCGAAGAGAATAGTAATAGAGCGAGAAGTTGATACTTCCCACCATCATAAAGATCAAAACCACAATCTCGGTAGCATTGTTGTTGTAGGCACCAATGCTCCCGTTGATCACTGTGAAACCACCGGTGGAAATCGTCGATAACGTGATACAAACGGCATCAAATGTTGGCAGTGCGGAATTGGTAAAAATGAGTAATGCAAACTGGATAAGAGATAAACCGACGTAGATCTTCCAAAGGACAATGGCCGTTTCTTTGATCCTCGGAGTGAGGGCTTCTTTCATCGGTCCTGGCATTTCGGAGTGAAATAATAACCTTCCTCCGACCCCCAAAGCAGGAAGAATCGCGACGAACAGGACGATAATTCCTAAGCCTCCCAACCACTGCAGAAAACTTCGCCAAAACAATATCGGCTTACTAACCGCTTCAATTCCCTCCCGAATGATCTCACCTTGATCATTACGGACTGGCTCCACTGTTCCATACCAGATATACTCGGTTTCGAGCTCTAGTTTGACAATCCGTTCATAAGGAATTTCTTGACCTTCCGCATTGTATTTTTTCGGAGTCAAAAGCGAAGCGCCTGTCGTGGTGATTCCCGATGTGGCTTCAAAATAAGCCTGAACAGGGTTACTTAAAGTGCCACTAAAAACGAAGGGCATGGCGGCAAGAGCAGGTGTCAAGACCCAGATCAGTACAACTGCAGCCAGGCTTTCTCTACGAAACAGTCGTGCGGTACTCAATCTTCCATATAATGAGAAGCAGGCTGCTAGAAGACAACACACCCCAATTGAAATCAAAAACGCCATGGTGGAGTGAGGCTGTGGGTGGTATTCAGGCTCTACATAAAATTCAAAGTAAACTCCAATCAACAACGGAAGAACAAGCGTGAGAGAAAATCCCCACAAAAACGTCCCCACAATTTTGCTGATCTCACGAAACATACCTAGAAAATCTTTTTCAATTCGTTACGGTGTTTGGAGTCACTGATCAGAATGACGGTGTCACCAGGTGAGATGATGCGGTTACCATTCGCAATCATCACCCTTCCCCGATTCTGGATCACAGCAATCAAAAAGTTTTTCGGAAGATGAGGGCCAAGCTCAGAAATCGGAATCCCAGTAATACTTGACTGATTGGAAACATTGATTTCAAAAACTTCTGCCTGATCTTCATACAAAGAAACCAACGAAGTCAAAGTTCCCGACAAAGCTTTTGCCAAGATCCGGTTCCCTGCGATGATACGAGGAGAGGCGGTATGTCCCAAGCCCAGTCTGGAAACAATGGGGCCATAACTGGCGTTCGATAACTGGATGATGATATCATCACAACCCGCTTCTTTAGCCAGTAAACCGGCTAAGACATTCAACTCATCGCTTCGAGTGCTCACCACAAAAGCATCTGTCTGATTGATTTTTTCTGAAAGGAGAAAATCAAGATTGGTTCCATCCTCATTGATAATTGTTGACTTCTGCAGAACCTCAGCCAGTTCCAGGCACTTTTGGCGGTCTTTTTCAATCAGCCGCACGGAAACATCCATTCCTTCAAGCATCTTCACAAGATTCACTGCCGTTCGGGAACCACCAAATATCACAACAGATCTGACAGTTTTTTGAGAAACACCAAAATAACTGTGAACCTCTCCAATCACCTCGGTCTCTCCCACCAAAGTCAACTCATCACCAGGTAGAATACAGTCGTTTCCATGAGGAAAGATGATTTCTGATTTTTCATGGTCACTATAATCGTGACTTCCTTGATCTTTTCTTTTGATGACTCCCACCATCATCCCTTCAGGGAGCTCTAGTTTTGAAAGTGGGATATTGGATTTTCTCCAAGTAGAAGGAATCACCACAGTCCGGAGCTGTACCGCGCCATGGGCAAAAGTTTCGACCCTTAAAGCTTCAGAACTGATCATGAATTTATAAATCTCATTAGCCACAAGCAATTCTGGACAAATGAAATCATCCACATTAAAGAGGCGACCAAAATCCAAACGGGTTCGATTGAGATAACGGTTATCACGAACCCGGGCAATGGTGCGAGGATATCCCAAATTCTTGGCCGTGGTACAACATACAAGATTTGTCGAATCATCATCGGTCAAAGCCACTAAAAGCTCAGGGGACGTGTCCAATAAACTATCCAATAACTGCCAGTCAACACCCGACCCTTCCTGAATTCCAATATCTGTATTCCAAGAGGCTTGTTCCAAACGTAGAGGATTGGTGTCCACAAGGAGAACATTATGGTTCTCTTTTGAAAGAAGGCTTGATATATAACGTCCTGTCTGTCCAGCTCCAACAATGACGACATTCATGAAATGATCCTTTTCACCACATTGTAGCGATTACGCGAATGAGTATCAAATATTCTTAATAAGACAGGATCAACAGGATGAAAAAAGATATCCAGGATCCTATAGCATAAACAACTTAGTATTAAAGATTTTAATACCTAATTTTGACTTGAGACTACATAAAAATTACGAAATGTATTATACTACAGTTTTTTGTAGTTTAATATTAAGGACTAATAACATGTTTCGTTCTCTATTTCTTCTGTTATTCGTTTTCGCTTATTTTTTTGAACTAAGTGGAGAAAGCACTCCGCAAATTTCAGAAAACTCAGTGGATGTGATAACAGGAATGTATGTGGAGTCCAATCAGGACATTATGGTCCCAGGTCCCATGCCTTTTGTAGTAAAAAGAGAATTTGGATCTGATGGCTATCATCTCGCAGAAGGATGGTCCTGGAAAATTGAAGCGACCACTGATATCAATCCTTATGACTCGAACCGTCTTCACTTAGTTCCGAAGTTGAGTGACGATCAACAATTGCTCCGCATCCAGGCGCAGGGGGCTCGCAACAATCAGATTCTGAGCTGGATAAGATTTCACCGCCTGAGTCGTGAACTAGAGCTGACGACGCATGATGGGCAGTTATGGAAGCTGGAATTTGATGGAAACCAACTGAAAAAGGTGACCGCGCCTGGTCATGAATCCATTTCGTATGACTACGAAGGACATCAAATCTCTCGACGCGAGACTTCTCAAGGTCATTATTTGGTGAATGAATTTTATCAGTTAGGGGTCAACGAGGTAGGGTCCGAGGTTGTGGAGATCACTGACCCACAAGATCCACGCATTGGGAAGGTCAAACTTCAGAAATCGATCATCTCGAAAGATTCAGACCCCCTTGTGATCGCGCGATATTTTTATCGAGACAATAAGACTGAGGTGATTGATGTTCGGGGAGCCCGCAAGGTTTACCGCTACCAGGATGATCATATCACTGAAGTCGATACTTTTGATGAAAAGGAATGGATTCGAAAAGAACAATTTTCTTGGGATGACAAGCTTCTGTCGTCACAATCCGTTTTTGATGGCTCGGGTCAACTCATCAAAGAAACTACTTATGAATATGACGAATGTGGACGTAAGATGAAAGATACACTGAGTGGAAATCTCAGAAGTCAAGGATATGAATCCTATAGTCATTATAAAGAATTTTTGGAAGATGGAAACCTGGCAAAAGAATGGGAAGACAATGGGCGCTATGTCGAGTACCAATATGATCCAGAGAGCAAACTTGTCAAACTTGCGGAAAGTGGCTCCTCAGGTGAAATTTTTTATCGCACAGAATTTGAATATGATGATCTCGGAATTTTAATCTCGACCAGCCAATACGATTTGAAAAAAGATCGCGTTAAAGACACTTTGATCACTCCAAGCGATGATCCGCACTCCGCTGGCCTGCCGATGATGATAGAAGAGGTTTCTTGGGATGAAGATTCCGAGGAAAAGCTACAAAAGACCATCTTGAACTCCTTTACCATGCGAGGAAAAGTCCGCGAGCAAACTATTATCGATAATGACTCACAAAACAAACGGGTTGTCAGAAAAGAGTTTGATGATTTTGGACGTGAGATCTATGCCTGTGACAGTTCTGGAGATGAGTCCCTCACGGTCTATCATCCTCAACTAAGCAGTGTCACACGAACAAATCTCACAACTAAAGAGATCACAGAATCCCACTATAATTTTCAGAAAAGAGTCACCCACCGAAAGGTGTCGAAAAATGACGGCACAGTATTGGAACAAACTAATCAATATGATGACAAGGGAAACTTAGTGGTTTCCCAAGATGTTTTAGGGAACGAAACCACATATCGCTACGATATTCTCGGCAGACTCATTGAAAAAAGAGATCCAAAAGTGCTCGATTCTGATGAAAATGAATATCATCCGATTAACCTTTATCAATATGATTCTTTGAATCAACTGATTTCCCATACTGACCCCAATGGCGCTGTGACCAAATTTTCTTATACAGTGCGAGGAAAGCCCTATCGCATTTTGTATGCTGATCAATCAACAGATGAATTCGATTATAATCTTGATGGAACACTCCGTTCCCATAAAGCTCGAGATGGATTAACCATTCATTATGAAAGAGACTGTTATGGACGGATCACTGACACTTACATTAACGAAAAGAAAGAGGTGAAGCCCTCTAAAACAAAACATGTGTCCAAGCCGATTCCTCAAGATGAATCAGTTGAAATTGAGGAACACCTTGAATACACCCACATCAACGAAAGAGGGCAAAGAGCTCTGCAAAAGTTCCTGGTTCAAGAGGATGGCACTACTGTGATCAGCACATTTGACGCTTTAGGCCGTATTGAAAAAATGGAACTGTTGAATCCCATGGGATCGCTCGTTTCAAAAAAAGTCTGCCGATATGATGGAGCTGGCCAGCTGACTGTTCAAAGAGATTTTGTGATCGAAAATGGAAATATCTGCGGTGAGATCGAGACGCGGTGGAAGTATGAACCGGGAGGTCAAATCGAAGAAAAGATAGAATTTTCCAATACCAGTTCTCCTAGAACCATCCGCTATATTTATAACTCCCAACGCCGTCTCGAAAAAGTGATCAAAGCCGATGGCACTGAACTCAATTACCAGTATCATTTTAGCGGTGATTTATATCGTCTCACCTCTTCCGACTTAAAAGTGAACTACGAATACCTGTACGATGATCAGCACAATGTAGTTCAAGTAATCGATCACTCCACAAGCCATACCGTCTATCGGGAGTATGATGAAAATAACCAAATAGTCAGGGAAGTCTTGGGTAATGGCCTTGAGCTCATCAACACTTACGATGACCATGGACGAAGAAATAGCCTGGTGTTGCCTGATGGTTCGGGAGCTCTTTACAATTACGACGAAGATCATTTAAGGGCTGTTCACCGAACAGATATCAGTGGTCAGATTCAGTACACGCACAAATATAACCGATACGATGAGGATTTCCTGGTTGAATCTCAGATGATTGGAAATTTGGGTAAAATCAAGATACAGCGAGACAAAAATCACCAAATCACCTCAATAAACACTCATTACTGGAGCCAAAAATCGCTATTTTCTCATCAAAAGATCTCTCATATCACTACATATGATCAGAAAGGGACCACAAAAAACAGCACGAGCATCAACGACCTGGGTCAGCTCACTCAAGATGGAAATGACAGCTATCAATATGATTCTGTCGATAACATGCTCTCCCAAAACCAAAAGAGCTATCAAATCAATGAACTCAATCAAGTCACCCATTTTGATGGTGCCGACTATCAGTATGACAAAAACGGGAACCTCATTTCTAAAAACAATCACGGAAAACTCACCACCTTTGAATACGATGCATTAGACAGACTTGTTTCTGTGAAGACTGACAAAAAAACTGTTAACTACACCTACGATGCCTTCCACCGACGTATAAGCAAACAGATTGTCAATGAAGCCCCCATTTATTATCTCCTGGACGGCGACAATGAAATCGGAACCACTGATGTTTCAGGAAATCTGAAAGAATTTCGACTCTTAGGTTTGGGGCACGGCGCGGAAATAGGCGCAGCCATTTTATTAGAAATTGAAGGAAAAATATACGCTCCCATTCATGACCATCGAGGCTCTGTGGTCACAATCGTAGATATTGAAACCCAAAAACCCGTCGAAATTTATCGTTACAGCGCTTTTGGTTCAGAAGAGATCTTTGATGAAAAAGGACAAGCCATAGAGAAGTCTCTCAATCCTTGGCGCTTCTCGAGCAAACGTTACGAAGAAGAATCGCAACTCATTCATTATGGAAAAAGAGAATACGACCCGCAACTTTGTCGATGGACATCACAAGATCCGCTAGGTTTCTTTGACGGGGTCAACCGTTATGCATTTGTCGGGAATAATCCCTTGCAAATGGTCGACCTCCATGGCCTTTTTTCTATCAGTTACCTGTGGGAAGGCATTCATTCTGCTGTCATGTACATCAATAAGAAAGTTTGCGAGCGATGGACACACTGTGCTGAAACTTACCAGATCGTGGACACCACCTATCAATTAGCTAACGAGATCGGCAATCACTTCATTGGTCCCAATTACATGATCTTTTCTGGATTTCACACATCCGAATCTCATACCGGAGTTTATGGTGGAGGTTTTGAACCTCACGAAAAATATCGGATCACCTTTGTGAATGGAATTCTCACCACAAAAGAGCACCTCAATGGTAACCTGCAGATCATTTCTGAATCCCATGGAGGCTGTAATGTTCACTACTGTTACGTCGGCACGAATGGATGGACGAATGACCTGATTCGCAGTCTTTTCACGAAAATCGGGGTCATCAATCCTGAAACGAAAGAATTGGCAAAGATCTGGCGGCGGCTTATCAATGACATGGGGGGAGTCAATAGCGGGGGCATCATCTTCCATTATGCTCACAGTCTTGGAGGCACCGAAACCCTTCTCGCCAAATATCTTGTAACGCCTGAGGAATTGAAGATGATCCGAGTCATTACCATGGGATCGCCAAC
The DNA here is from genome assembly GCA_011065065.1 of Chlamydiota bacterium. Lineage (GTDB taxonomy): Bacteria > Chlamydiota > Chlamydiia > Chlamydiales > SLFE01 > JAAKFL01. The sequence continues at coordinate 8,142 of JAAKFL010000079.1, forward strand.
ATTGATTCCAGACGATGGATTCCACAGTGTGGTCAATATCATTAGTTGTCGAGATATTATCGCCATTTTTGACCCTATAAGATTTATCTATGCCATGATGTATGATACCAACAGCTTCTTTGTAGGATCTCTCTGGGATGGATGGCCGGTAGTGGACCACCCATTTTACTGCTATTGGACCTATTTACAGGCACATTTTTGGGAGGAGTTCGAGGATCTTCTGGACGACATGCTTTAATTTTAAGTATCTTAGAAAATTTTTAACGCAAAGAAGCAAAGACACAAAGACGCAAAGATTAATATATAATAATTTCTTTGCGCCTTTGTGTCTTTGCTTCTCCTAAATAACAAAATTACAAGTTACTTATTGTAAACTATTTAAAAACATCCTGTCCATCCTAACTATCCTTTTATCCTGTTTCCCTAGCACAGGATAACAGGATAA
>JAAKFL010000008.1 GCA_011065065.1 Chlamydiota bacterium
GACGTATGTTTGCTCGTTATTCCATTGAATTTTCATAGACTCCCCAAGATTTGGTGGCATTATACAAAACTTGGAGCTAGCGATCAATCAATAAATTTAACCGCGAAGATCGCGAAGATCGCGAAGATGCGCGAAGAAATGACTCATTCTAATCAATTTTTCTCAAAACCAGATTTAGAAATAATAAGTTGTATATGGCTCCTGTCTTCGCGCATCTTCGCGATCTTCGCGATCTTCGCGGTTAAATTTCTACGTTAGAGACTGCCAACTTAACCCCTCCAACAAATGATCAAATCCAAAGCCAGTTCCCTCAGGAGATCTCCATTCCGGCCCACTCCACGACAAACATTCACTAAAGGCATTGGGAGCATACACGCGATGCGACAACAACCCACACACCTCCTTGCATTGAAAAACGCCCGCTGCATAGGCATCCGCAACTTGACCCAAAGGATGCCCCAAATAGGTCGTAAAAATAAGTGGCTTATTTGTCCTCATCGACCGCCAGTCATCCACCGCTGGCTTCACAATTCGATATTGATAATGGGAAACTTCCTCCCGGTCCCACGCAACCGGTAAAGGAAATTCGTCGAGGCCAGGGTCTTCACAAAATTCTATGGCATCAAAATTTAAATCAGCATTAAGAAATTCCTGACAGAGTGAACCATTAAAATCCAACCGCCATCGTGTTTGTGGGAGCTCCAATAAGGGTTTTATGAGAGTGATTTCTTTGGGTAAATCTTTGCCAAGTTTGACCTTAAATGTACGAAATCCCTCATCAAAAGCCTGATGCACCAGATTGATGGTATCTTGATCTAATTTTTTGATGAGAAAATGACTTTGGGGAACTGTAACTCCTTCTAAAAGTCCCCTTCCCTTTTTGCGTGCTGCTGCATCTAATCGTGCAAACTCGAGAGATTGTTTCGTCAGTGGTGTCAGTGTCCCTTCTTTCAGAAGATTGAGCTGCTTAAAGAGTGGTAAATCCCCTAACTCTGGCCAGGGATGCACATCGCAGTACCCACCATCCACTTCGAGAAGCGCTCCCTCACGATCCCCAAGAGTGTAATGATGAACATGGATCATAAAAGAAGTCCAAGTGTCAGCAATAATCCAAAAACAAGATGATACAATGTGGCTAACACAAAATAGTTGTTGTAAATCTTTCCAGGTGGATTATGCATGATGCCATTGACAATAATGGTCGCCAAAGGAAACAAACACAAGGGAAGAAATGCGGCAATTATTCTATCATAATATCCCCACAAGAGACATATCAATAAAGGAACCATAACACAGAAGGTGATCTCAAGTTTTCCAAAAAGAAGTCCAAATTGCGCGGCTAGGGTTCTTTTTCCGACTTTGCGATCCCCTACAATATCACGAGTATTATTGATCGCAATCAGCACTGTCGACAACAGACCGATTTGAGTACCCGCAAGAAAAGACATCGAGTCAAAATTTCCGGTTTGCAGATAGTAAGGAACTGATGTGCAGATATAGCCAAAAAATATCATCACAAAGACTTCGCCCAATCCATTATAGGCCAAAGGAAAGGGGCCTGCTGTGTAGGCATATGCAGAAATGATCGAAAGAATCAGGAGAATCAAGATGATGATTCCTCCTTTCATAATTAAGGGAATCCCTAGAATAAAGGCGAACCCAAATGCCAGGAGTCCGCCCTTATAAACTTGGTCGTGAGTCAACCACCCCATCTGAGTGGCACGAGGAAACCCCATCCGCTCCTCCGTGTCAGCTCCCGATTTAAAATCAGCCGCATCATTGATCAAGTTGGCTCCGATTTGAATGAGCAATGCGCAAATTAGAGCCAATACAGCGATAAACCAATTAAATGTGACGTCTGTCGACCAGGCCAATGCAGATCCTACTAAAACTGCAATGAAGGCAACCGTCAATGTTTTAGGTCTTGCGGCAAAAATCCAAGCTTGACGAGGTGTGACTTCAACTTCCATTAAGGATACCTTGTAAATTTAGAAAAATCTGGTTTTCTTTTTTCTTTAAAGGCTTGATGCCCCTCTTTGGCCTCTTCACTCATGTAATAAAGGAGCGTTGAGTTTCCGGCGAGATCAAGCAAGCCAATCTGTCCATCACAATCGGCATTGAGTGCTGACTTAATGCAACGCAGCGCCATCGGAGAGTGCTGCAAAATTTCTCGGCACCACTGTATGGTTTCGGTTTCGAGATCTTCTAAAGGGACAACGCAGTTGATCAGCCCCATGTCCAAGGCTTCTTGTGCAGAATACTGACGACAAAGGTACCAGATTTCACGCGCTTTTTTCTGCCCAACCAAGCGAGCTAAATAGCTGCTGCCAAGACCACCGTCAAATGAACCCACTTTTGGCCCGGTTTGACCAAAGACGGCGTTGTCTGCAGCAATGGTGAGGTCACAAACGACATGAAGAACATGACCACCCCCAATGGCATATCCCGCAACCATGGCAATCACCGGCTTAGGAATGCTTCGGATCTGTTTTTGAAGATCCAACACATTGAGTCGGGGAACTCCGTCATCCCCCACATAACCCGCATGGGAACGAATACTTTGATCTCCACCTGAACAAAATGCTCGTTCACCTTTTCCAGTGAGGATCACCACACCAATGGTATGGTCTTGTCGAGAAATTTCAACTGCGTCTTGCATTTCTTCTACGGTTAATGGACGAAAGGCATTATGAATTTCAGGTCGATTTATGGTAATTTTTGCAATGCCGTCACTTCGATGAAATTCGATATCTTCGTAAGTTTTCACCTCTTCCCAGGTTTCGGTAACCGTTTCTAACATAATGCCTCCTTGAATTCAGTCAAAGCTTTTACAAAAAATTCTTGTTTAGCTGATATTATGCGATGACCGACTTGTGGTGCAATGCAAAATCGAGATTTTGGATGAGAAAGAGTGAGAGATTCCGACAATTTTCGAAATTTTGTGTCAAGCTCGCCATTGACCCACAATATGGGAATCGGGATTTGAGAGATCACAGACCGTAAATTCTCCTGATGACCGAGTGACCACTGAGTTAAGGCTCTGTGGAGATCACCTCTTTCATAATCTTGTTCGCGTCTCGAAACAAAACTTGATTGAAATACAGATTGATTGTTCCAGTCGTTCATCAACAGCTCCCAAGGATCTGTCAGAAACTTCTTAGCCCAATTTCTGTCCTGTTCGAGACGCATTTGCTTTTCGAAAACTGAAGTTAAACCTGGATTTGTCGAGATCAAGACCGCGCCACACCAAGCTTCAGGATTTTGAATCAAAGCATGTAGTGCCAAACGACCTCCAAACGAATATCCGACTAGAATCTTAGGAGATTCGTCTTCTGTTTTTTGATGAAACCATTGACCCCAATCTTCTAACGACTCTTGAGATAAGGACTCTTTAGAAAACAAATCCCATGCTTGAATATCTTTCATGAAAGACCAATCCTCAGGCCTTCCCAAAAACCCATGAAGGGCGTGGATGTTAACTTTCACTCTTCACCATCTTCATTCGTTGCCAAAATTTTTCAGTTTCCGCCTTATCCGGCACAAGTTCAACGAGCCTCTGATTGCCACCACCTGAAACAGAGATTTGATAATCGAGGTTCCACATTTTTGCAAAATGTTTAAAGTCCAAACCGTGAGGGTTTGTGAACTGATCTCCCAATCCCACACGATTGAAGATCATTCCTCCGCCATTATTCACCACCACAATCGTAATCTTAAACTGTTCCATAAAAGACAAAACCCAAGGAGCCGCCATATCATAAAGAGTGGTCAAATCGCCCAAAATGGCCCAGTTTTCTTTTTCGGGATCACAAATTCCAAAAAATGCCGATAGTTGTCCGTCAATACCATTTAATCCTCGACTGGCCCAAATATCGCTAGGGGCATTCTCGTGAGCCGCAAGGTCCCATTCACGAATGGGCAAACTGTTACCCAAATAGACCCGAGCATCAGACGGTATGGCTTTGGAGAGATGGTGCATCAAGGATGGTTCTGCATGAGGCAACTCTTCATAGAGGTCGTCAGTGTGATGACATGATGAAAAACTGTATTCTTTATTCAAGATCTTTACATGCGAAAACACTTCTGATAATGAAGTATGCACGAATGTGCCCCTGGTAAGTCCCGAAAATGGAACCTCGGAAACCGAACAGACAGGACATGCATCCTTTGACTCCAAGTCGCGCCAAAGACGAAAAGTCGGCACTCCCCCAATCCGAAGAACTCCATCCATCTGAAGACTCTCGACATGGCGAACCCGAAGATGGCGAAGGCGTTGCGACTCGCGCAACCCCGAAGTCGCTTCTAAGTAAACGGGAGCTCCCAATTTCGCAACGAATTCTTCCACATAAGGACGGTCGTTTTCTTGCAGAGTCCCCACAACTACCAGTGGACGCTCGACCCTGTCCAGAAATTGATTGATCGCTTGATAATCTCCAGGTTTTGCGGAAAGTTTGTGAGGTTGGTAAGTTTGATCAAATGTGATGTCAGGGAGCGGCGGTATAGAGTTCCCTTGAATCTCTTCCAAACAGACATTGATATGCGCGGGTCCCCGTTGCGTCCACGACTCTAACTGGCACGGGGCTTCATTCTCAAGATCTTGTTCATGGAGTGCATAAGGGCCAAAAATCCCCACTTGTTCCGCTGATTGCGGAGCTCCCGTCCCACGAAATCGACTGGGGCGATCAGAGGTCAAAAGAATTAAAGGAACTCCAGAGTAATAAGCCTCCATTGTCGCAGGAAGACATTCTCCGACAGCGGTCCCCGACGTCATCAACACGGCCACCGGTCGTCGTGTTGCTCGGGCTCGCCCTAGAGCAAAAAATGCAGCCGATCGCTCTTCGAACCAAGGGTATTTTTTGATTTCGGGATATTGGTCGAATGCCAGAACTAAGGGCGCATTTCTCTTGCCTGAACAGACACACACTTCCCGAACTCCAGCTCGGACCAATTCCTGAAGAATTTGATGCAACCATTTTTCATCCAATTGACAAAACCTCCTTGATCGCACGAATTTTTCGCTTGATCTCATTCCATTCGCGATCGAACTCGCTCTGAGAATTCACTCCGCACCCAGCTCCAATGGCAATTCCGTTTTCATCCCACTGGATATTGCGGATGCCCACATAGAAATGTGCGTCATCCGGCTTGACGACTCCGACCGGAGCTCCGTATCGTTTGCGGTGTAATTTCGCTTCGTAGTCTTTAAGCCACGGAATTCCAGCTTTTTTTGGAAGTGTACCAAGAGCTGGGGTGGGATGCAAGGCTTCGACAAGGGATCCGTAATCGGGATACGAGCTGAGCGTCAAATCAATCGGAGTCACTAAGTGAGTAAGATTCCCCAAATCCAAAACTTTTATCTTTCCAATGTTCACCTGTCCAAAAGGGGCGAGAGATTCTGTAATCCCTTGAACCACACATTCGTGTTCATGGCGTTCTTTGGGATCGTTCATAAACGATTCGACTGACTCATGATGGCCAAGCGTTCCTGCGCAAGCCATGGTCTGTAAGAGATTGGATTTTTTGAGGCGAAAAAGAAGCTCGGGGGAAGCCCCTAAAATCCCTTGAGTTTCGTCCCAAAACCCGTATGGGATAATCGGATGTTTTGTGGCAAAACGGAGGAGGCTGAGAAGGGATTCACGAAGTCGAGCCTGATCCATCTTTTCGCTTGAAGTCTCGAAAACATAAGGAACCCCTTTTACGAGCTCACCGTTGGATAATTTCTCTTGTAAGCTATGAAATCCCCATTCGAAGATCTCACGAGAAGGGGAATTCCATTTTAAAGACGTTTTTTTTTGAAGTTCCTGGAATTCTTGAAGCAGAGAAGACAAGCTGATTTTAAGGCATTGTTCATGCTGGAACCAAGGTTTGGCATCATCGAGAAAGAAATCGGGAAAATAAAAAGCAGGCTGAGAGTTGTCCTCGATTTTATCGGACCAGGTTCTTTTTCCCAGACCTAAGAGCAGTTGATCGTTTTCGAGAGCCATTAAAGTTCCCAACTTTAAAAATTGTTGTAGCATATTTCCCTCCATGAGATTGAAGACATTGACATTAACACATTATATGATATAATTTCATGGAAAAATCAGGAGATTCCATGGAAATCAAAGAAAGAGTGCCACAACCCGAAACCACGCCAAATGAAAATGGTCCGATCGAATCAGCAATTTCAACGTGGAGCACTATCAAATCCATTGAAAGAATCATCAGTGAATTCGCTGGTCGAATTTTCTTTGGTGGTTAACACCTAACAGGGCTGAAAGCCTGGTATATGACAGCCCAGGCTGCAGCGGAGCGGAGGCCTGGGAAAAAGAACAACAAAGAATCGAGCCCTGAAAGGGTGACACTTGCCGCGGACTCTGTGTCACCCTTTCAGGGCTCAGCTCATTTTGTGCACGATTCCCAGGCCTCCGCTCCGCTGCAGCCTGGGCTGACATATGTCAGGCTTTCAGCCTTATTTAATAGGTATTCTGCATACTCATGGCCCCTAAACAACCTCGAGAACACTGATACCAAGTGACACCCAAACAACAGGGCCAACAACAAGGTATGGGTGTGCACGTAAAACAGCAAGCCAAGGCTGTAAACCATCCTGTGGTTTTACAAACATTCACATGACAGCAATGGACTCTACAAGTTGGATCATCAAGCCCCGATCTCTCATAAGCTTCTCCGCCCATCCAAAGAACTCTTGATCCACAGCAAAAACATTGACCAAATCCTCCTCCTTCAAGTTCCGAGTCAGAATCATCCATAGCATTACTGCCACAACAATCAACTTTTTCAATGAGATTCCCAATTTTAGAACAATCGATTAACGGCTTCGAAGAACCGTCACTAATACCAACGCGTAAACAATTCATAAATTTCCTCCATTAATTATTGAAATAATCAATAAGAAGAAACCTACTCCAAATGTTTCTAAAAAGTAAAGATAAATCTTATTTATATCTTCAAAACTGCTCGATACCGCACTTGATTCTTCCGAACACGATCCAAGGCTGTGTTCACATCTTCTAGTGGGAATTCTTCGATCTTTGCACGAACATTCTTTTCAGCCGCCACTTTTAACATTTCAACAATTGTATGGCGATCTCCGATCAAACTCCCAACAACAGATCGTTGTTTCGCGATAAGAATTTGTAAGCCAAAGTCAAGATTTCCCGGTGCCGCTCCGACAAAACAAAAGACTCCTTTAGGTTGAAGACAGTTCATCCATTGAACCCAATCAAGTTTTGCTGAGGAGGTAGAAATAATAAAATCGAGTGACTCTTGCGGGAATTTATCAATCTCCGTCACAAACTCATCGGCTCCCAATCCCATCGCTTCACTTTCTTTTGACGGAGAAGACGAAAAAGCGGTCACATGAGCTCCCATGGCTTTTGCAAACTGAATCGCCATATGCCCTAAACCACCAATTCCGATGACCCCCACACGACTTGATACATTCACACGATAACGGCGAAGCGGAGAATACACGGTCGCGCCTCCACAAAGAAGCGGAGCCGTTTGAGCACTCTCCAATTCCTCAGGAATGGGGAAAGCAAATCGTCCATCAACAACAATCGCCTGGGCAAAGCCTCCGTTTCGCCCCACGCATGTGGGCTGATAATGAAGGCAACAGTTTTCTTCTCCTTTCATACACCACTGACAATGGAAGCATGAGCCGCACTGCCAGCCGACTCCGACTCTCTGGCCTACGGACAAATGATTGCAGTGCTTTCCAACCTCTTTAACATTTCCCACAATTTCATGACCTGGAATGAAAGGATAATTGCTAATCTTCCAATCATCATCAATCAGATGAATGTCACTGTGGCAAATGCCACAATGTGTGATCTCAATCAAGACATCTTGATCTCCCAAAGCCGAAGAATCATATCCGTATGGATTGAGTTCTCCGCCCACTTTTTCAACAGCATAACCATTAATCTTCATAGGGCACACTCCTATCATTCTTATAGAGAGTGAAAAAATTATTTACACCCAATTTTAAACACCTCAAATATAGATCTTTACAGAATATCCCTAACCACATATAGTTTTTTGCAGATGAAAGATAAACTTTGGAAAACAATATCAGTCGGCATCATTGGGAATATCCTTGAGTGGTATGACTTCATCATTTACGGCTATTTATCAGCTGTCATAGCCCCCCTCTTTTTTCCTCATTCTGACCCAACGATTTCGCTGATTTCAACCTACTGTGTCTTTGCGGTCGGATTTATCATGCGGCCTCTAGGAGCCATACTATTTGGACATTTCGGAGATCGTTTTGGAAGAAAACCTGCTCTCATGATCTCGCTATTGATGATGGCAATCCCGACACTAGCCATGGGATGCCTACCAACTTACAGCCAAATTGGAATCTTGGCTCCTCTCCTTTTGATGATCTGTCGCCTGGTGCAGGGATTGTCGGTGGGCGGAGAATACACCTCATCGATTGTTTACCTGGTCGAACACTCACCTCCCAACCGCAAAGGCTTCGCAGGAAGTTTTGTTCTCGTCGGAGCTGGTCTCGGATGGCTTTTAGGTTCATTTGTGGCATCACAAACACTTTGGGGATGGAGAATTCCTTTTCTTCTCGGCGGCCTAACAGGGCTCTTCGGATTGTTGCTACGGCAATTTGCAACAGAGACCTCTCCCTTCACAGCATTAAAACAATCTCAAAAAGTTCTGCAAAATCCCATTCGAGAAGTGCTCTTTAACCAAAAAGCCACCCTATGCTTGGTCATTGGATTGAACTTGCTTTCTACTGTAGCAGGCTACCTCATCTACGCCTATATGCCCACATATTTACATCGTGAAGCAGGGATTCCACTTTCCGATGCGCTGATGATCAACACCATCATGCTCCTCATTTTTGTCATTCTTGTTCCCTTGGTCGGCTGGCTCTCAGACAAAGTCGAACGGGTGAAGCTTTTATTTTTAGGAGCTGTTGGGTTTCTCTGTTTGTCGTATCCCCTATTTTTGATGCTACACCTCCAATCGGTACCGCTTATAGTCACATCACTTTTGATTATGACAGTATTAATTGCACTCTATCACGCACCGCTTCCAACGATTATGGCTGAGATCTTTCCAATTGAAACGCGGGCAAATTCGGTGGGCTTGTCCTATAATCTCGCAGCCAGTCTTTTTTCAGGAACATGTCCTTTGATGTGTACACTAATGATTCAGTTCACAGGATCGAATCTTTCGCCAGCGTATTATTTAATTCTGGTAAGTCTTATCAGTGGCGCGACAGCACTTGTCGCAACGATTAATATAGGGAAAGTGGCTTTACAAAAGAACTAACGCAGAGGCGCAAAGGCGCAGAGAATAGGAAAGTCTGCGCCTCTGCGTTTTTAATTATTCGGTCACTGCAAATCCATTAAACTGCATATCAGAAGATTCTTTCTGCATTATAGCAAAATTGAGTCTCTTGCTATTCTCCGAATCTCTCTTCAAGCTGATCTCAGATTCTGATCCCAAGGAAATCGGCCGTCTAAAATTGATATGAATCGCATTCACCTTTTCAGAAATTGAATGAAAGACTGGAATAGACATCACACCACCATGAACACATTCTTTTGGTCCTTGACCATCATGCCAATTCACAACATGATCTGATAGTGAAACCATTGAATGATAATTTAAAACGATTGAATGGTCTAAAGGTTTAAGACGCTTGATTTCAAACCTTTCAGTCATATCTCCTCTCTTTATTACCGGAGAACTGTGAAGAGATTTCTTGTCTATAAATAGCGCTGTTGCGGATGCCTGAACTTTTTTTGATTCGGACATCATCGTTGCACTGCAGAAGGTTTTCATGGCGCCACTTCTGCTTTTTTCACGCTTTGTGATCACAACTTCTACAAAAGACCGACTACCAAGTGGGACTTTCGATTCATAACTTACTTCTAAAAAAGCCGTGACTCCAAACTGCTTGAGGATTTTATTTCCTTGTCCAATCGCATCATCAAGCCCAATAAAAATAACTTCCTTAGAAACTTGACCATCAATTTTACATCCTGAGTTACTTGACCATTCAATAGAGCCATCGATAATCATAATATTCTCACTATTGTGAATGCTATCGAGCGCACTTTTTGTTGTGAAAAATTGTGTTGTCGCCAAATCATATGAATAAGGGTGATTAAATTTTACTTCCATTAAAAAACTCCGTATAATTAGTTTGCTTATCAGGAGGAATCTGAATTCCAACCCAAATCATTATAAACGAAACTGGTTTTTTTTTACCCTCAAAAACAACCTGCACAAGTACCTATCTCAATAAATTCTTTAGAAAAATAGAAATTTAAAAATTTAATATAACAGCACATGAAACTAATTGAATATTATAAGCAAAATACCCTATAATGGTATTATTTAATAATTTTTAGGAGACAATCATGGAAGGATCCAGTCATATTCATTCAAGCAAAAGATCAGGCGGAGAGCTGTCTGAACCAGAAAAAAAGCGGCTTCGCTGTGACATTGAAGAGATTCGAGATGTCGCACTCTCAGAGGCTGCAGAGACTAATGGTGATTCTCTTGAGTTCTCAGCTACACCCATGATTCCGATAGACTCTCTGCCTTCGGAAATTCTCCACCATATTTTTTCTTTTTTAGAGCCGAAGCACTTAGGACCCCTTGAACTAACTTGTAAATCTTTCAATCCAATTGCTAAAGAACAGTTTTTTAAAAACGCTTTAACTAGACAACCCCAACTCTTAATCATGGGATATCTCAGCGGAAAGGTTAACCAGGATGCTATCCTCAAGTATTTATCTTTATTAAAAAGCGACGATGTCCCTAAAAATAATAAAATATTACTAAAAAACACTGCCGAAAAGTTTCTTCCTGAACTTTTTCAAAAAGTCTCTGAAAAAAAGGACTGGAATCTCATCCCATACATGTACTATTTTTTGGATTGTTCCGAACAATTCAGATATTCACAGCAAATGGCTAGTATTTTACTCGGTTACTTCTCCAGCGGAAAGTGTCGGCTTGAGTGGATTTTATGGGTTCTCTTTCATGAAATGTCAAATCATCGGTATTTCTTTATGGAAATGGTGGATATTGCTCTGTTATCAAGAAAAATAAACCTAAAAATCGCTTATGAAAATGGGGAGCAAATCTCATTTTGGAAGTTCTGTCAAGATGTTGTTACCCAACGTTTATCCGTTGGTGAAGATATTCTAGATCAGAAGGCCAACATGAATAAAATGCTTTTTACCCAATTAGCTGAAGATGAGAACAAAATTATAGCCCAAGAAAAAAATGATGGAACAGGCTCTATTTTTAAAAAGTTGTTGTATTTACATAAGCAAGCTAAGACTTCAGAATCAATTTTAGATCCGAATAGAAGACTTTACAACCTGTATGCCTATTTTGGAACACATTTTCTTGCTGAGAAACTCAAAAATTCCCATCCGTATGATATCCCATTCTTCCGAGAATTTATCCAAAGTATTTCCTCACTTAACTTCAAATTCCCCCTCAGTACTGCGCCGGCGAATTTTTTTCGCAAAATAATAGATCCGAGCTTGCATCACGATGATTACTATTGGATTTCGCTTGAGTTCTATTTACAAATTAAAAAATCCATTTTGTATCTGATAAAGGACAATTGTTCTCTTGAAGATTTTCACCTTATTTTAAATGATTTGTTTGATGATCCTAAAATGGCCGCGAAAGTTTCATATTACATGAATTACGGCAGCCAAATAAAAGAGGGGTGTCGTCTAGTCAGAGAAGAGTGGCAAGGTATCGATAAAAAAGCACAAAATAAAATCAAGAAAAAGCAGAAACACCAGAGAAAATTCTGGCTGGATAGTTCCTTATACTTGCCTCTCGAGAATAGATCTTATGACTCAGGTGGTAATTATTATATTGAAAGACGAAGAAAAAGAATTCTTAAATTGATGAATACCAATACAAAGTCGATCACAAACCTTGAATCAAGTGAATACAGAGATCATTTTGATCTATCACCCGAAACGGATTTTGAAACATACATACAAAATTTTAAATCACAACTTATTCATGCAAAGGAATCGGGCGATGTGGATTCCTTTCAAAAATTACTCAATTCCGATGAATTAAATCCTGATTTGGCCTTACGAATTTCTTTTTATATGAACTTCGGCGAATCTCAAAACGATGGGATCTTTTTAATTAAACAGGGATTTAAAGAAGTTGGCAAAATAATTAAGGACAAGAAAAATTTCTTTGTTGACCAGATGACTGAATCGTATTTTTGGAATGGTTATTCCGGTATGTTTTCTGTAGCCAATCTCGCTCCAAGCGATGCCATCAAAGTTGATTTATTATATAAACTGGCGGAATTTTTATTGAAGGATAATCCAACGCATTTACCCATGATCCTAAAAAAATGGGCAAAAAAGTTGCCAGTAGGCTCAGGGCAAAAATTTGGAAAAATTTTGTGTTTTCTCGACACAAATTCCGATGTTCCGAAAAATGAGATTCTCAATCTTGTAAAAATTTACCTAAAAAAACTCAAACCATTAGACACATTCATTGCCCATCGAGACTTGGAGTGGCTGATGATTCTGGTTCACGAACTTATGACCAGAGCAGACTTTCCAAGACCGGAGGGGGTTAAGCTGGCCCTTTCACTCTTTCGCCATTATGCACCAAATAATCACAATATATCATATTTACTGTTTTTACCTAAATTCTTAGTTGATTATGAAAAAAATGAAACCCCTGGACAGAATGTACTCAAGAAAAAAATCCAAAAGACCTTTTTAAAATTTCTTACTAAGATACCCTTGGAAGACCGATTCCAATTGACGTTCAGGCTTTACGATGAAGGGCTCATTCAGGGAGTTGATATAGAGTTTTAAACCATATTTATTCTTTTTTTTTTACCACAGAGACACAGAGAAGTGTGAAACAAAAATATATGTTGACTCTTCTCTGTGCCTCTGTGTCTCTGTGGTGAAATAAAAATAAAGATACGTATCTAAAACTACCTCGAACCCAAAGTCGCCAAAGCAGAAACCACCTTCTCACACAACGAACGACTGGTCTCATAAGTGACATGATCCACAGCCTCTTCCAACGGCACCCACTTGCCGTCATCCACTTCAGAACGCTGCAATTGCACTTCCCCTTGCACGATAGCTAAATAATAATAGACTTGCTTGGAACGAGTATCCCCTTCGATTTCATAGCGGTAAGATTCCACGAGAGGCTCTTTATGGACCAAATACATTAATTCCAAACCCGTTTCCTCTTTAAGCTCCCTTTCCGCAGCTTGCAGCTGGGTCTCCCCTTCGTCAAGGTGCCCCTTTGGAAACTCCCAGAATCCCCCAGATTTTGTTCGATGTATGATAAATGTGTACCACTTGCCGTCTCTCAACTGCAACGGAATCACGCCGTATGCTAATTCCATGACTAACCTCTATATGGAGCAAATAAAACGGACGCATTGTGACCTCCAAACCCAAACGAGTTCGATAAGCCATATTGAATGTCACAATCTGTCGCCTCAGTAGGAATGATAAAATCCAACCCTTCTTCAGGATCATCAAGATTGATCGTAGGATGAACCTTTTTCTGATTCATTTGCATAATCGTCGCCACCGCTTCAAGTCCACCGGCTGCTCCCAAAGCATGGCCAATCATCGACTTCGTGGCGTTCAAGATAATCTTCGATGTATCAGGAAAGACGGAACAATAAGCTGAGATCTCCGCCATATCCCCAGCCAGTGTGGATGTCGCATGAGCATTGATATAATCCACATCCTGGGCATCAACACCGGCATCTTTCAAAGCTTTTTCAATGCAAAGTACCACACCTTTTCCGTCTGTTCGAGGTTCTGTCATGTGGTATGCGTCGCATGACATGCCACCTCCCATATACTCGGCATAGATAGGAGCTCCCCGCGCCAAGGCATGCTCTAATGATTCTAAGACAAGTACTCCAGCCCCTTCTCCCATCACAAAACCATCGCGCCCTTTATCCCAAGGTCTTGAAGCCTGTTCAGGAGCATCATTTCGCTTCGATAACGCGCGACAAGCACAAAATCCGGAAACTCCAATCGCATTAATCGTCGCTTCAACTCCGCCACACACTATGAGATCCGCTTCACCTTTACGGATATGTTGCGCAGCACTAATGAATGCATAATTCGCAGTCGCACAAGCGGTCGAAACCGAATAATTGGGACCCATAAACCCATAATCTATCGCCAAGAAGGCTCCGCCCATATTGGTAATGGTAAAAGGAATAAAAAATGGCGACATTTTCTTAGCGCCTTTGTCTTTCAATGTCTCGGCAGCTCTATAAAACATATCCAAACCACCCATTCCTGAACCAATGAGCACTCCAGATCGAGAGGGATCCAAATTATGTTCTTTCTGTATACCAGAGGCCTCAAGAGCCTTGGCTCCGGCAACCAGAGTATAAGCGATAAATTTGTCGATGCGACGAGCTTGTTTTTTGTCGATATAATCTTCAGAATCAAAATTATCAATGTAAGCGGCAAACTGCGTTGAAAAATCCTCACATGAGAAATGAGAGATTTTTTTCACACCACTTGTCCCGGAGTACAAGTTATCCATAAACGTGTCGACGTCGTTCCCAAAACAGGAGACAACACCCATACCTGTGACGACAATTCTTTTTCTTGCCATAGTTACCCTACGTTTTTTTTCGATATATCAATCGCAACATCCACAATTTTTCCCTCCTGCCAAAGTAACTCTAATCGATACTTCTCTCGGACTCCCGGAGTAAACAGATGAACAAAAACATCCCCAAAATCAATCACCATCCAATCAGCAAAATCACGACCCTCAACTCGTAAAGCCTCGTGACCCACCTTCTCCATCTCCTCGATAATCTCCTCACCGATCGCCCTCACATGACGATCCACATTCCCTTCCGCTATAATGAAATAATCGGTAATCGTGGTCAGTTCACGAACATCGAGGACAAAGATATTAAAGCCTTTCTTATCAAATATTGCCTGTGCAATTAAGTCTAAATCTTTTTTATTCATAAAATTAACAGTATAATTGATTTATATATATATAGTCTATGATTTTTGAAGGGAGTAAATGAGAACAACTCAACCCCAAAGCCATCCGCCTTCTAATATCAGTACTAGAGATTTCTAAAACTTTTGTTTGAATAAGCCCCTGTTTCAACACCTCCAAAATCTCCGGATCACCCTCTAATCCCTCTAATCGACTTTGACAACTTCGTCGACCCACATAAATCGAAACCATATCAAGTATTTTATTGACATCCTTCCATTGAAAAAAGCCAGAAGCCGCATCATCACCGATAATGATCGAGTACTCCCGATCTGCCGACTCCTGAAAAAATTCTTGAAGGGTGTCAATGGCATAGGTAATCCCCTCACGTTTAACCTCGATATCGAGAACTTTGAGTTCAGCAAAATCCTCAACTGCCAAACGGGCCATCTCTAAACGGTGATGAGAGGGAGTCACAGTCTGATCCACCTTAAAAGGGTTAATTCCTGTCGGAATTAACCACATTTCATCAAACCCCACGATCTCCTTCATCTCAAGAACGAGATTGAGGTGACCAAAGTGAATAGGATCAAATGTGCCCCCGTAAAGTCCAATTTTTTGTGCCATAGTAATGTACTATATTATTTCAAAAATAAAATTTCACGGTATTTTGGAATAGGCCAATATTCATCGTTAGTCAATGTTTCCAATAAATCGACTGCTGACCGGAACTCTTCGACTTTATCGTTGAGTTCGTTGGAATAAACATCCCCCTTTCTAACCAAATCCTTGATCGCAAAAGCCTTGTTGCGACCCTTTTCTAACTGATCAGCAAGCTTCAAAGCCTTCTCGATCCCCTGACTCAATTTATCTAAGCTGGCCTGTTGCGCTGGAAGAGCCTTTTTTTTGCCTGTGACTCCCCTCACTTGAGAAATACTTTTGGCCATGTCTTTCTGCGTGCGCATAGCAGCAGGACAAAGCTGTGTATGAAACATTTCCAACATCAGCTTCACATCAATATCGACTGTTTGAATGAAATGCTCCAAAAGGATTTCATAACGACTATCCAACTCGTGACGGTTCAAGATTCCACGGAAAGCAGCGACAGTTTTTTTATCGATTAATGCCACATAAGCTTCAGGAGACTTTTTGATATTTGAAAGCTTACGCTTACGCGCCTCAACGACCCATTCTTTGCTATAGTTATCTCCAGCAAAACGAATGTTTTTAGATCGCTTGATGTACTTCTGTAACACCGGTATAGCTGTATCAAAAAGCTGTTTTTGTAAGGGTTTTTTCATTCCCATCTTCTTTTCAATCTCATCAACAATCTTATTCACGCTTTCTGCAACAATAGCATTCAATACCGTAATGGCAAGCGATGGATTCGAAGACGATCCCACCGCTCGGCACTCAAACTTGTTCCCAGTGAAAGCGAATGGAGAAGTTCGGTTACGATCAGTGTTGTCCTTTGAGAGCTCAGGAATCACTGAAAGGCCAAGATTATAATTCTCAAACTTCTTGGTTGATTTATGTCCCCCTCTTTTCTCAATATTTATTAAAAGCTCCTCTAATGCCTCCCCAAGATAAACTGAAATGATCGCCGGTGGCGCTTCATGGCCCCCTAAACGACAATCATTCGATGCCGATCCAATAGAAGCTCTTAAAAGCACTGAATGTTCGTAAATCGCATTTAATATGGCTGTCAAAAGAATGAGAAAATGGAAATTATTCTCCGGAGTATCTGTGGGATCAAGCAGATTAATGCCCGTATCAGTCATCATCGACCAATTCGCATGCTTTCCTGAACCGTTTAAACCATGAAAGGGTTTTTCATGTAAGAGGCATGAAAGGCCATGCTTCTCAGCTGTTTGCCGCATGAGTTCCATCATCAAAATATTGTGGTCAATGGCTGTTGTCGACTTTTCGAAAACGTGAGCCACTTCATGTTGAGAAGGAGCCACTTCATTGTGCCTCGTTTTCACGGGAATCCCTAACTGCAATGACTTTGACTCAAACTCATGCATAAAACTAAAAATACGATCCTTGACATACCCGAAGTAATGGTCCTGTAACTCCGGCCCCTGAGGACAGGGGGCTCCAAAAAGGGTTCTTCCGGTCAACACCAAATCAGGTCGCAAATTTTTTAACGGACGATCGACAACAAAATACTCCTGCTCTAATCCAAGTGTGGTATAAATCGAATCTGACTCAATTCCTGTCAACTTAAGGACTCGTAAAACAGCATCACTAAGTGTTCGTTCCGACCGCAACAAAGGAATTTTCGAATCTAAAATATCACCCGTCCATGAGAAAAAAACTGAGGGGATGCACAAAGTGACCCCATCACCACCTTTCCACACAAATGCTGGAGAAGAGGGGTCCCAACCCGTATACCCACGAGCCTCATAAGTGCTCCGCAATCCACCAGAAGGAAATGATGAGGCATCTGGCTCGCCTTGAATCAACTGTTTTCCCGTAAATTTTTCAATCACACTATCGGAAGTGGTACTCCACTCAATAAACGAATCGTGTTTTTCAGCAGAAGCTCCAGTTAAGGGAAAGAACCAATGGGTAAAATGTGTCGACCCAAGACTCATCGCCCATTCTTTCATTGCCACAGCAATCGTGTCGGAAAATTCAGGCCGAATCTTTTCGATACCCTGAGAAGCGCGAATAAGATTGTGATAGATTTCCGGAGGTAACATTTTCTGCATCACAGAGCGATTGAACACATGTTCCCCAAATTTTTCAGAAGACGCTTTAAATTTCCCCTTTCCTCCATTCTGATTAAAATCCATACTTTCCCAAAGCTCTTTATCTTTTTCTACATTTTTTGTACTGGCAACATAACGTGGATTCATCGAGACATTTCCCCTATTTGTATTGAAGTCGTGAGTATCGCTGAAAAAGAGCATTCATGCAACAAAAAATTTTACACGCAAATGAGCGCAGATATTCCTTGTTTATTTTTAACGCAAAGATGCAAAAGGCGCAAAGGCGCAAAGAATTATCAAGTCACTTGGACCAACGGTCCATGCGCATTTTGCATCTTTGCGTTAAAAATAAACTAAAGAGTTTCTGCATGTTAGATTTTGTCGGCTAGGCCTTGGATCCGCTTCTCAATTTCCGCAATTTCCGCGTCCACATCCGCAAGCCTTCCTTTCTCATGCTCCTGAAGCTCACTCTGCTTCAACGCCTGCTCAAAATCTAAACCAGATGAACCACTAGCTTTGCGATAATCTTCAAGTTGCTCGCGTATATCTTTTCGCCTCTTCTGACACTCTTCAAACAAGGTCTGCAATTGATCATAAGCTTCACGCTCATTCGTTGACAAATTGTCAATCTTCATCTTTGATAACTTGTCCTCAAAGACCTTAAACTGTTGCTTGATATCATGCGACTCCCACTTTGTTAAGGAAAGTTGATCAAACTCTTCTATGAGACGATCACGCTCAGAAACAACCTTTTCCATAGGCTGCCCATTAATGTCCTTAATCAACAACTCCAACTCTGAGAAAACTTTTGCAAACGCCGCCTGTCGCTCTTCTTCAACTTTTCGCTGCCGCTCGGTACGCTCCTTCTCCACGGCTGATGCCATTGACACTTGCTGCGCACTAATCTTATGAAGCCGCTCTTTTAACTTCTTCACATCATCGCGACCAAGCTTAATGCTCCGCATAAAATCCTGGATCTCTTTGATTGAAGCTTTCACCTGAGCATCATTCAATTCCTGAGCCGCATACTTCGCTTCAAGCTCCTGAATCTTAGGCTCAACCTGAGCCACATTCTCCTTAAAGGAAGCATGCATTTTAGCACGGTCTTTTTTGCGCTCCTTCTCAACCTTCTTAATCTTATCCCAGCACTCACTCAATTTCATTCGAGTTTGATTAAAGGCCTGGGTGTTTAACGTCAAAACCTTCGCCATACTCTGCAAGGATTTAATTTCATCCCTTAAAAAATACAGTGGCTGTTGAAAATGAGAAGAGGAAAAATTCTCTTCGATAAATTGATCAATGTCTACAATGAATCGCTGACTAATCTCTTTAATTAACTCTTTTCGACGTGGAAAAACTTTATCGCCCGCCAATGAAAGCCGCTGGAAAAACGTATTCTTAAAACGAATCCGCATGTCAGTTTTAATCAGCTCCTTCCGAAGCGCATTAATTCTCGAGGCAAAAGCATTCAATAATGCCAACTCACGTTGAACTTTAATGTAATGCCCCTCATCCTCCGCGATAAACTTCGCACAAGAATCAAACTTCAACTCAGGTGCATATTTGAGAGGTTCAGACATCTTTCCAAGGTCCTCTTCCAAAGACTCAATGGCTAACTTGATCTGCTCCGCAGCAAAAGCACTCTGCTCATCCAACACCTCTTTTAAACGATGAGCCTCCTTCGATAACTCCACATATTTTCCCCAAAGATGTGTACGAACTACGTAAGAAAGATTCTCTTCTTTGAATAACGAAAGACATAGCTTTCTCGCTTCCCAAAAGTTCTTAAAAGAAGGCGAACCACCTTGGGAAATCGAAATGTCCATAAATTGTAGAATAAAAGAAATTTTGTTCTCCGGAGTGTCTTGACCCTCCAAATCCTCTAAAAAAGTATCAAATACCCCTTTTTTAGAAGGCTTCGATGACTGCTTTTTATTCGGCATTTCCCCGTCCTTAATCTCCCCTTCCATCGCCACATCTAGTTCTTCTACGCAAGTCGCTTCCTCGTTATTTTGATCTGTGGAAAGGTCCATAATGTTTTCTCTTTTCCCTCGTTCGTGCAATTCAGAAAAACACCCTCAATCTTAGATTCAATTAGTACATTGAGAAATGGGGCGATATTTACTCTCAAATAATACTCCAAATCCCAATTTTAGAAAAGAAGAAACTATAAAAATTGACAGGCTTCTTCAAATCAGGATTTCCACTATTAAAGAATATATTTTAACGAGAGTCAAGATCATTCAGTATAAGGTCCATAGCAGTTTCGGGATCATGTAAATCTAAATCCAACCAATTAAACAACGACTCGCGTCTAAACCATGTCAATTGTCTCTTTGCATACCTGCGGGATGCTTTCTTGAACTCTGCCACAAAAACCAAATAATCCTCTCGCGTCCGTTTACTCGATAAAAAATCCAAACTCTGTCGATAACCAATGGCTTGGGAAGCGGAAGAATTCTCACGCAAACCCTCATCCTCTAAACGATCCACCTCTTCCAAAAGTCCATGAGCCAGCATTTTATCACATCGTTGTTCGATTCGGTGATAAAGTGTGGATCTTGGTCGATTTAAAAACCAACATCGAAAATCATATCCTTTTGGAACAAGACGACTTTTCCAATTATGCCGACTGACCTTGTCACCTGTAATGTCAATAATCTCTAATCCACGGATAATTTTTTGACGATCATGACAAGAAATCGTTTTCGCATAGTCACTGTCAAACTGCATAAGACGCTCGTACATCTCATCTGCTCCCAACTGCTCGAACTGTTCCTCAAACTTTTTGCGAATTTCAGGGACTGACGGAGGACCACTTGGTGGGCCATAAAGAAGAGCATGGATATAGAATCCAGACCCCCCAACAACAATCGGAATCCGTCCCTGACTATGAATCATTTCCAAGCAATGCTTCGCTTCATAATAAAAATCGACCACATTGAACGCTTCCCAAACATTGCGAATATCAATCAGATGATGCGGAACAAGTTCCATTTCCTTTAACGATGGTTTCGCTGTTCCAATGTCCATTCCCTTATACACTTGAACAGAATCGGCAGTCAAAATATCACCACCTATGGTTTCCGCCAGCATCATGCCTAAAGCAGACTTACCACAACAAGTAGGCCCAGAGATCACGATGACAATCGGTTTCTTTCTTTTTACGGGAGGAACAATGAGTTGTTCTTGAACTAGTGAGTCGGCAGAATATAATTTTTGAAACAAATCCTTTTCACACGAGGTACCACTATTCACAAGACAACTTAGCCGTTAAAGTTAAATGATCAATCGTACAAGGATTATAGTGCAGAGCTAGTACATTGTCTACTAGAATTTATTCAATGCATCCTGTTCGCTATGTGAAAATTCCAAGACATGATCGAACCCTGACATCTTCAAGATGTCCATCACATTCGTATTGATTTCACACACAACCAACTTGCCAGATAACATCTTTAACTTCTTTGTAGTCCTAAGAAGCAAACGCATCCCCACACTACTTAGATAGTCCACTTCTGAAAAGTTTAAAACTAAATTGTGATGACCTTCACTAATGTAATTAAAAATTTGCTTTTCTACATCAATAGAAGAAATGGCATCCAAACGACCCTTAATTAAAAGAACCAAAACATTACCAGTTATTTTTTCTTCAATTGCTACTGACTCTTCCATAGCACCCTCAATTTTGTGAAGTATCCACTAAGCTAATTCAACTTATAATCCGCAAAGATTCCGATTGTCAATCATTCTTTTAAACCATCCCCTCTTAATTTCCATCTTAAAAACTTAACCCTATAAAAATAAACACCTTAAAGTACATTTTCCGATCCATTTTCCAACTTCACTTTCAATATAACTTTTATTTATTAACAACTGTAAGTAAATAATTTAGATTATATTTTTTAAAATTACAACTTTTCATTTGTGTAAAATTAGAGTTTTGTTAAGGTCGGGCTAGAAGCAGTTTTAACAAATTTGAGGCATTTATGGCTTCCCTAAATAAAGTGATAATAGCCGGGCGACTTACCAAAAAACCTGAGCTACGAAAAACACCAAATGGTGTGGCTGTAACAGATCTGTTGGTAGCTCTCAACCGCGATTATGTGAATTTGAATGGTGAGAAGCAACAAGAGGCATGTTTTGTGGATGTGGTTGTTTGGGGTAAGCAGGCTGAAACTTGCACAAATGCCTTACAAGTGTCCTCCTCTGTCCTCATTGAAGGTCGTCTACAACTTGACGTCTGGTATTCAAAAGATGGTGATAAGCGTTGTAAATTAAGAGTTGCGGCGGAGAGAGTGCAATTTCTTGATAAGAGACCTGTTGATCGAAGAGAAAATCAGCCTTCGAAAACTTCTGCCCAGACTTAATCATTCAGATGATTTGTAGAATCTACCCGGATATTTTTACACAGAGATCACAGAGAATAGCACAGAGGTACACAGAGAATTTTGATCAAACGCTCTGTGCACCTCTGCTATTCTCTGTGATCTCTGTGAAACATATTAAGATTTGTTGAGGATGTGTTGCGTAATTCGCTAAAAAGCATCTTCTCTAGAAGGAATTACGCAACACACCCAAGTTGATCCATAACTTTGAAGAACTCGCAATATCATTTTAGCTCTTAGCATCATGGTCAGTTGCTATATACCAAGGAGGTACCGTTCTATCTTCTTAGACGCTGCAACATTTAATGGGGTAAGCAGGCCTTGGGAAAAACAACTGGGTTTATTGATGTCAGCTTTGTTTTGGACTAGAACTTTGACCACCTTCAGATGATCATTTTCAGCAGCATAGTAAAGGGCAGTTTTTTTATGGTCATTATCTTTGTCGACTTTAGCTTTATTTTCTAAAAGCAAACTAACAGCCTTAGAATGGCCTTGTTTAGAGGCTATGTGTAATGGAGTATTTCCATTGGTATTTTCGGCGTGGACATTGGCATTGTTATCAAGTAAAAGTTTCATGACTTTGCAGTTGTTATCCCAAGTAGCAAGGTGCAAAGGAGTATGCTCATTAGTATCTATGGGATCAACATAAGCTTTATGTACCAATAAGAGCTTCAGGCAACTTAGACTTCCTTCTTCTGAAGCAATATGAGTGAAGGAACGTTCATTGGCGTCCAGTAATCCATCAGGCAAGAACTCATAACCTTGATCAAGAAGCATTTCAAGGTGATGGGGTTTCTTATTTCGGATTTGATGAGATACGAGGTCAAATTGACCATCTATTGAATGACATAAAATTGCGGCATCAAAAGCAAGATCCGTTTTAATTTCTTTTTGGGTAGGTGTGATCATTATTATCTCCTAAGTTGCTTAAAATTAGATTAGATTATAGATCTTGATCCATATATTTACAAGTGGAAAAATATATGATGGAAAAATATATGACTAAAAGCCTAATCAAGACAGGTTAAAATCGGGGTTGTAGACAGGGCAATCACATGAAGAAATTTCTTGATTCAATTCCTGGAAGTTTTATCCTGTTAATCCTTACTATCCTGCCTATCCTGTTTTTCACGTCCTAAAAAAACAGGATAGGCAGGATAATAAGGATATTCAGGATGCTTTTTTCAGGAAAAATGGTTGGTAAACGTAAGATAATTTCGCGGTTAAATTTTTCTTAAAAAGAAAAGGCGCAAATTCGTCTTTGCGCCTTTTATATCTGTGAATAGAAATTATCGTTTTGAGTACTGATAACGCTTTCGAGCCCCTGCAAGACCGTACTTCTTACGCTCTTTCTTACGAGGATCTCGCGTCAAGTATCCAAGCCCTTTCAGCTCACTTCGGCGACTCTCGTCCTCAATCACCAATGCGCGAGAAATCCCCAACCGAATGGCGGTCCCTTGAGCCTCTATACCTCCGCCTTTCACACGAATGAGAAGATCATAATTTCCTTGACGATCCAGCTTCTCCAAAGGAGAGAGGAGATTTTTTCTCTGAAATTCAACTGGAAAATATTCCTCAAGTGATCGCTTGTTGATATCGATCTTACCTGTTCCTGGTCTCAGACGTACAGAAGCAACTGCAGTTTTTCTTCTACCAGTGGCGACGAACTCTTCAATTTTTTTCTTTTCTTTTGCCATAGTATTGCTACCCTTATATATTCACTTTAAGTGGTTTTTGCGCTTCCATACCGTGATCCTCACCGACAAAAACACGTAAACGTGTCGCCATCTTGCGACCCAATCGTGTCTTTGGAAGCATTCCATTAACGGCGTGCTTGATAATTAAATCAGGATTTCGCTCCATCTGTGTTCTAAAATCTACCTCGCGAAGACCACCAACATAACCTGTATAATGACGATAAACCTTCTGAGCTTCTTTATTCCCAGTCACACGAATTTTATCCGCATTAATCACAATCACCCCATCCCCACAATCGACATGAGGAGTAAAATCTGGCTTGTGCTTTCCGCGCAAAATCTTCGCAATCTCTGAACAAAATCGACCCAATGTCTTCCCGTTTGCATCCAGAATATACCAGGATGGTTGCGCATCTTCTTTTTTCTTTAAAAAAGTTTTTTGAAATTGTGCTTTTGTATGTGGCTTCATCTTAGCAAACCCTAATTTTCGGCGTTTAAAGCACTTATATTAGCCTTTTACGGGCTTTTTGCCAAGAGGAAATTGATTAAACTTCCCTTTTTTTCCTACTTTCGCTAAGATTTTTTTCTTTAACCACATACAAATAAGCATATGGGACACTCTAGAAAAAATCCAAAAACTTTTTATATTCGCACCTATGGGTGCCAGATGAACGAGCTGGACACCGAGATTATGGTGGGAACGCTCGAAGATCGAGGTCTGTCGCGCACTGTCAACGAGAAAGAGGCTGATCTTCTGATCTATAACACCTGCTCAGTCCGCGATCTTGCCGAACGAAAGGTCATGGGGAAGGTTGGGAAACTCGGCCGAACCAAACAAAAAGAGGCCATTATAGGGGTAACAGGATGCATGGCTAACGCCAAAAAGGACTCCCTTTTCCATAAACTCCCCCACATCGACTTTGTCCTTGGTACCAACAACCTCCACGACTTAAATCAAGTATTAGATGAGGTGATTTCAACCGGAAATCAGTCATTTAGGACTGATCAGCAGTTCTCATTCGAGCTGGATTATATGAAGGCGCGAAGGGAAGACAAAATCAAGGCATATGTTTCGATTATCCGTGGCTGTGACAAGTACTGCACTTACTGTGTTGTTCCCTATACTCGTGGTCCAGAGGTGTCTCGTGATCACAAGGATATCATTCAGGAATGCCAGATGTTGGCTGAAAATGGGTATCGCGAGATTACTCTGTTAGGTCAGAATGTGAACAGTTATGGAAAAGACAAGCCTGAAATGAAATCTCTGTTTCCTGATTTACTTTACGACATTGATAAGATCGATGGAATCGAGCGTGTTCGGTTTATGACCAGTCATCCTGTGGATATTACGCGTGAGTTAATGGAGGCGATACGTGATTTAGATTCCCTGTGCGAATTTGTCCATTTCCCGATTCAATCGGGCTCAAGCAGAATTCTCCGGAAAATGCATCGTATTTATACGAAAGAAGAGTATATGGAAAAAGTGGCCATGCTCAAGGAAATTGCTCCTGGAGTCGCCTTAGGGACTGATATTATCGTCGGTTTCCCAACTGAGACTGACGAAGAATTCGAGATGACATATGACGTCTTGAAAGAAATTGAGTATTCGGTAGCTTTCTTATTTGCCTATAGTCCACGCCAGGGAACGCCTGCGATGCGATGGAAGGATGATATTCCCGAAGAGGTAAAAAATGAACGTCTGCAAAGACTGATTCGTCTACAAGAGGAAATTTACGTCAAACATCGGCAAGCTCTTTTAGATAATGTTGTGGAAGTATTGGTCGAAGGGCCAAGTCGTAAGGATCCTAACATGGTCAAGGGGCGTACGCGATGTTGGAAGAATGTTTTGTTCCCTGGATCTGTAGAGGATATTGGAAAGCTTGTGCGAGTGAAGGTCCATGGGTATCATCATCAGACCTTGATGGGTGAGCGGATAGGGTAAATTTTAACGCAGAGAAGCAAAGACGCGAAGACGCAAAGAATCGCGGTACAATGCTTTGCGCCACTGCCTCGACTTTAGCATTTCTTTAGCTAAATAACTTTCCATCAGTTGTTTAATGATATCATTTTTTTGGATTATGGTGGCTTTAAAAATTAACCGCGAAGATCGCGAAGGTCGCGAAGATGC
>JAAKFL010000080.1 GCA_011065065.1 Chlamydiota bacterium
TTCTCGGCAATTCCACTTGCACGATGTATTGCCCAAGCCGCTTGCACAACTTCATCCAGTTTTTTTGTAAGTTCTTTAGCATCCACAGAATAATTCATAGCTAAATTTGCCACATCATTAGCCCATATTTTTGAGACTTCAGGGTGTTCATTTTTAACAGTAGAATCCATAAGTTACCTCCATTGGTTAAGAAAAAAATGCAGGCGAACGCTCATAAATCTGCGTTCATCTGCGTCTAACTGTCTTTTAGATGCTTTGCTTTTGATTGCTCTTGATGTACTCAATCGCATCGCCAACTGTGCGAATTTTCTCCGCATCTTCATCGGGGATCTCTGTCCCAAAACGCTCTTCAAATGTCATAATCAACTCTGTGAGATCCAAAGAATCAGCGTTAAGATCCTCAACAAATGAAACATCAGGTGTGACCTGACTCTCGTCGATTCCTAATTGCTCGACAACAATTTCAATGACTTCTTTTTCTAATGTCATAAGTACTTCCTCTTGTTACATATACCCAATCCAGTTCAAGAATTGGGATTTCGGCTGCGCCAAAGCCCCGGGCTCGAAAGATCGTAAGTGGGTCAATATTATTAATATTGACCCACTTACGATCTTTCGATCGCGGGAGCTTTCGCGTTGCCGAAAACCAATTCTTGAATTGGTTTGGGTATAAACTTTATAAGTATCCCCCATCAACTGTCACCACTTGGGCCGTGACGTAGCTGGATAAATCACTCGCCAAAAACAAGGCCACGTTGGCAACATCTTCCGGGTCCCCGAAACGACGCATCGGGATATCTTCAAAAATTGATTTCTTTTGCTCCGGAGGTAGCTTGTCTGTCATCGCAGTTTTGATATATCCAGGAGCAATACAATTCACATTAATGTTGCGTGATGCCAGCTCTTTAGCCAAAGCTTTCGTAAACCCAATCACTGCGGCTTTCGAAGCAGAATAATTGACTTGACCAGCATTTCCTGTCAAGCCTATCACCGAACTCATATTGATAATTTTGCCTTGACGAGCCCGTATCATAGGACGTATGACAGCACGGCAAAGATTATAGCAAGATTTTACATTTACATCCAGTACCAGGTCCCAATCTTCCGGTGGCATTCTCAAAAGAAGGTTATCACGGGTAATCCCTGCGTTATTCACAAGAATATCCACACATCCTTGCTTATCAAGAACTTCTTTGACAATTTGATTGGATTGCTCCTCATTCGAAACATCCCCTTGTAAAAAGGCTACTTCAGCTTCTGGAACAAGTTCGCGAATCTCATTGAGCGCTTTTTGACCTCTTTCCGGGTTTGTCCCTACTAGGATCACTTTGGCCCCTTGACGAACAAATTTTAACGAGATCGCTTTTCCAATACCTGATGAGCCACCCGTCACAATGGCAACTTTTTCTTTTAACATTTGATCCATGCTTCGACCTCCTGTTCCCAATTTCGTAAATCTTCAACCTTCCCGATACTCAATGTTTTTCCGGGAATTCCCATCCTCTTATTCATTCCAGAGAGCGTCCTTCCAGGACCTACTTCTACAAATGTCATCACACCCGCACGGCTCATGGCCCGAATTCCCTGCTCCCAACGAACAGGTTGAGTCACCTGATCTACCAAAAACTGTCGCATCTGTTCCACTGACTCCACAAAATCTCCCGGCACATTCATGACCAATTGTGTCTGGGGACTTTGCAACGGAGCCGATTGAATAAATGGAGCTAGCTGCTCTTGAGCCGACTGCATCAACCCACTGTGAAATGCCCCATGAACCTGAAGCGGAACAACTCTTTTAGCTCCTCGCTTCAAAGCTTCTTGACTGGCCACTTCAATCCCTTTTTTCGTTCCCGAGACGGCCACTTGGCCAGGGCAATTAAAATTCGCGACCCAAAGGTCTTGGGGCATAGTCAGATCACGAAGCATCTGCTCCACTTCATCCGACGCCATTCCCATCACGACAGCCATAGTCCCTTCACGGGCATCACAAGCTTCACTCATAAAATTCCCACGATGTTCCACAAGCTGAAGGCATGAAGTAAAATCCAAAGCTTTTGCCAGGATTAAAGCCGTGTATTCTCCGAGACTCAAACCCGCACAAACCGCCGGTTTTAAATCAGGGTTAATCTGAAACATAACGCGTAAAATAGCAACACTTGTGACCAAAATGGCCAACTGACTTTGATCAGTTCGCGTCAAATCTGAAGTCGGGCCATTAAAAATGACCTTGGAAAGAGACCTCTTCAAAAAATCATCTGCCTCTTCAAAAGTCTGCCGAGCGATGGGATAGGACTCTGCAAAATCCTTACCCATGCCCACCGTCTGAGCTCCTTGACCCGGAAATATCAATGCTAAAGTAGAATCATTCATCATTTAATTTTGTGTTAGCAGCGCCGATCCCCAGGTCAAACCCGCTCCAAAAGCCACCAATAAAAATCGATCTCCGGGTGACGGGGGATGTTCTAATAATAATTCATCCAAAGCAATTCCCACACTCGACGCCGATGTGTTTCCATACTTGTGAATGTTTGTATACACTTTACTTTCCGGAAATCCAATGTGCCGACCCAACGCATCGATAATTCGTCCATTCGCCTGATGAGGGACCAGCCAAGAAATGTCTTCATTTTTTAATCCTAAATCCAAGAGACTCTTATCAATCGATTGAGCCATTCGCCTAACAGCGTGTTTAAAGACTTCCTTCCCTTTTAAAGTGATATGCTGTTTCTGTTTATTTAGAGAAACCTTAATGAGGTCGGAAAGAGAACCATCACCACCAAGGTTTACCGTGTTGATCTGTAACCCCTTCCCCTCAGATGAAACGACAAAAGCTGAAGCCCCATCTCCAAATAAGACGCAAGTGGCTCGATCGGTGAAGTCGACAATCGAAGACATCTTTTCAGTAGCCACCACAAGAACATTTCGATATTGGCCCGAGTCCACAAAAGCTTTGGCAGTGGAGAGTGCATAAAGGTAACCGGTACAGGCCGCTTGAACATCAAATGCAGGAATATTCAGAAGATTCAAACCCGACTGAATCAACGCAGCGGTGGAGGGGCACCCACAATACTCAGGTGTCATGGTCGCCACTAAAATCAAATCAATTTTTAAAGGATCAATCGCCGCATTCTTCAAAGCTAATTTTGCAGCGTGGACTCCCATGACAGAAGGAGTCTCCGTTTCGCTTGCAATGCGCCGCTCTTTAATCCCAGTCCGTGAGGTGATCCATTCGTCCGTAGTCTCCACCATCTTTTCGAGATCAAAATTACTCAAAACTTTTTCAGGTAAAAAGGACCCGAGACCAACCATTTTTGCCATATGTTCCATGAAATTCAATCTGGTAAATATATAAAGTTATAGTAAGTTTAACACAAATCGGTAAATAAACAAAAGGTTGGAAATGGACCTGATAAGCAAATGTTTTTTTGACTCGCGCTGATACCCACGGAATGGTATAATGACAACCACAATTGGAGATATTATGCACCACTACCCTAAACACTTGGTTAAGCTTATAGAAAATTTGAAGAAATTCCCCGGAGTCGGCCAAAAAAGCGCGGAACGCTTCGCCTTCCACCTTATTGAGTGGACGGAAAAGGAGCTTTCAGAATTTTCCCATGTGCTCAAGAATTTAAAAAAAGAATTGAAAACTTGTGAGACATGCGGGTGTCTAGAGCGAGATCAGGGGTGTCTTTTTTGTGAAAACAATGGTAAAAATCGACATTTGATGTGTGTGGTGTCCCATTTCAAGGATGTTTTTGCGATTGAGGAGACCCATGTATATAAAGGACTTTACCATGTTTTGGGCGGTGTCCTCTCTCCTTTGGAAGGAAAAGGACCCGAGCATCTTACAATTGACAGGCTCAAGCAACGTATACAGGACCTAAGTGTCACGGAACTTGTGATAGCCATTGATTCGACGCTTGAGGGAGATGCCACAGCTCTTTATTTGAAGCAAGAGCTTGAGAATCTGGAAATTCAGGTTTCTCGCTTAGCTTTTGGGCTTCCATTGGGAAGCTCTCTAGATTATGTGGATGGCGGCACATTGGCGAAAGCACTCGTCGGGAGGCGTGGATTTTAGAAACTTGCATTTATTGCCAAACATATCATATTATCTAATACTTTTTGGAGACCTGATAACAACCAAATAATACTAAGGCTAACCTATGACTCGATTTTTTAGATACATTGGAGTTCTACTCACTTTTTGCTTCGTGGCGACATCTTTATTTTCTCAAAATGATGTTTATGAATCGCTTGTTGTTGAACGGGTTGACGTAAACATAATCAATGCTCCTCCCGAAACGCCATTTGAACCGAATTCTGTATTATCGCGCATGAAAACAGGTCACGGGAAAGTTTTTTCTCAAATTGAATTCGATGAAGACTTAAAAGCTCTTTCACAAGACTACGCTGATGTGGAACCGATTGTCGAAATTATTGAAGGACGCATTTATATCACTCTCAACATTTCATTAAAACCTTTCATCCGTTCTATCCAGTGGTGTGGAAATTATTCTATCTCATCAGGAAGACTTCAGAGAGAACTCGGCATTGGAACAGGGAGCGTTTTTGATCGAACAGAATTTAATCGAGCGCTTTTCGATGTGCGCAAGTTCTATGTGAAGCGGGGATATTTTGAAGCCGATCTCGATCTTACTGTAGAGCAAGATTGCACCACCAACGAAGTGGACATTGTGATGGAGATCAATGAGGGACGTTCAGGAAAAATTCGAAGTGTTAAATTTATCAACTTTAATGCTGAAGAAGTGAGCGACCTCGAGACAATGTTGGTGACTCAAGGTTGGAATTTCATTTACAGCTTCTTTTCTGACATTGGAATTTATAGTGAAGATGCCATGTTACAAGATCAGTTCGTCATTGTGAACTATCTACAGAACCTCGGATATGCCGATGCCACAGTGAAAATTGAGCCTGCTCCTTCACAAATGAAAGGGCGGATTGTGATCATTATCACAGCGGATAAGGGGGAACGTTACCACTTTGGTCAAGTAAATATTGAAGGGAACGAAATCATTTCTGAGGATGATTTGCGAAGGGTGATTGGAATCAGAGAAGGGCAACCTTTTTCTCCTGAAAGGCTTCATCAAGCCATTAACAATGTTCGCGATCTTTATGGGAATCAAGGATACATTGATTCTTATGTGGAATTTGAGCCGACACTTGATTTAGAAGAACCCGTATATGACATAGATTTCATTGTAGAAGAGGGTGAACAGTATCGTGTGGGTCTGATTCGAGTGATGGGTAATTTGACGACGAATACGAATGTTATCCTTCACGAATGTCTTCTTGTTCCGGGAGAATTCTTTAATCTAGCGAAGTTGAAGGCGACAGAAATGCGTCTGCAAAACATTGGATATTTCAGTTGTGTGAACGTCTATGCTGTTCGCTCGGATGACAGTGCCTGCCTTGGAGAAAACTATCGTGATGTTCACATTGAAGTTGTCGAAACGACAACGGGTAACTTTTCAGCCTTTTTGGGTTTGAGTAGTTTTGAGAGCATTTTTGGAGGGGTGAGTGTTTGTGAAAAGAACTTCAATATCAAAGGATTGGGTTCTTTATTTCGATGTGGTCTGAATAATTTAAGAGGTGGCGGAGAATATGCTTACTTTACCACCACCATTGGTGCGAAGAGTCAGAAGTACCAAGCCTCTTGGGCAAAACCTTATTTCATGGATACTCCGTGGATTTTTGGTGTTGACTTTGACCGTTCCTGGATCCGTTATGTGTCAAATGATTACACCCTAAATTCATGGGGAATTAAAGTTTATGGTCGGTATCCCCTTAACGCATACATGAGTTTTGGAGTTCACTACCGAATCCGAAATTCAGATGTGGACCTTTCTCATCCGGATGATGCGTCGCCCCAATTGATCGCAACAGAACAAAATAAGGGGCTCATTTCAGCAGCAGGGTTTACTTATTGTTATGATACGACTGACCATCCACTTTTACCAACTACGGGAATTCGATCTCGCTTTGAAGCGGAATATGCAGGAATTGGGGGTAATCATAACTTCCTTTCGGTCGGTTATCTGAACAGCATCTATATTCCCTCTGGAAAACACGGAGTGTTTAAGCTGCGTGCCGATGCCAAATTCATCATCCCCGCTTTTGGAACAACTTTTGCGAAGGTACCGTTGGATGAGAGGTTATTCTTAGGGGGTATATGCTCAGTGAGAGGTTATCGTGATTTCTCTTTAGGAAATACATTCTTGAACAAAAGTGGAACAAAGTCTGATGACCCTACTGGGGGTATTTCGATGGAACTCGTGTCACTTGAATATGTCTATCGTTATTACTGTAAAGTAGAACCTTTTGCCTTTTTTGATATGGGACACCTTTCAGACGAAATCTTAAGTTATGGACGGATGACCTCCTCTGCCGGTTTTGGAGTCAGAGCCTTTATCATGCCGGGAAGTCCCCCACTAACGCTTGGATGGGGTTGGCCCATCAATAACCCTGATGGAGCGCCATCAAAACGATTTTTCTTCTCCCTTGGAGGAAACTTTTAGTATAGGAGTATACAATGAACAAGTTTAAGCAAAAATTATCAAAACATTTTCGTGCTCTTTGCCTTGGTCTCTTCATGCCCTTGGCATTCGGCTGTGCTACCACATTATCAGCTGCTGCACCGAATATAAAAATTGGCTTGGTCAATTTCAAAATTGTGATTGAGAAGTCCAAAATTGGGATGCAAGAGCAAGAAATGTACGAGAATATGAAGAAGCAGATCGAATCGATCTTAAAAGAGAAGGAAGAGGAATTCACCAAGATTTCTAAGAAATTGAATGACGAAGATTTCCAAGACAGCCAAAAGCCAGAGGCATTAAAAAAATTGGAAGATCAGTACCGTCAGCTTGGTCAAGAACTCGCTCAAGGCCAGAATCAGTACTATCAGGCCCTTCAGCAGGCTAACTTCAAAATTCTTCAGCGCATTGCCGAAGTGGTCTCAAAAGCTTCAGAAAAAGTGGCTTCTAATAAAAACCTGGATCTTATCTTAAATGATGATAACAGTTTCTATAACTCAAATAAGCTTGATGTCACAAAAGAGGTCATTGCAGAGATGAATACCATTTCTGAGCAAGAGTTAAAAGATGCGATGAATTCATCTGATAACCCACTGAAACTGGATATGTCAAAGTAATTTTATGAGCCATAGTGAAAAGAAAAGTTTCGAATTACAAGAGTTAGCGAAACTGACAAATACCAAATTGGAAGGCGACCCCCGCCATCGCATTGTGGGGGTCGCTGATTTAAGTCATGCAAGTTCGGATGAGGCTTCATTCTTAGGACATCCTCGTTACGAGAAAAAAGTGAAAGATTCTCGTGCGGGAGTGATCATCATCCGCCCTGATGCCCCACGAATCACCGCGCATAACTTTCTACTCACAGATGATCCTTACGGAACATTTCAGAAGGTCGTTGAGCTAGTTTATGCAGATCAGGTTGAAACCACTGGTTTCGAAGGCATTCATCCCACAGCTGTGATCCACCCAACTGCTAAAGTCGGTGAAGATGTTGCGATTGGTCCCCATGTTGTGATCGATAAGGGAGCTCGCATTGGAAAAGGGACTGAGATTCGTTCAGGCGCCATGATTGGACTTGAGGCCGTTATAGGTGAAGATTGCATGATCCATTCCCATGTTGTGATCAAGGAGCGCTGTACATTGGGTGACCGTGTGCTCATTCAACCTGGAACTATCATTGGAGTTTGTGGTTACGGATTCAAACAAGATCAACAGGGAAGACATCAGAAACTGCATCACTACGGCATTGTGGAGATCCATGATGATGTGGAGATAGGACCCAATGCAATGATTGCACGGGCCCGTTTTCACAAGACTGTGATCGGAGAAGGGACAAAAATTGATGGTCTTGTCGAGATTGGTCACAATGTGCAAATTGGAAAACATTGCATTATTGTGGGTCAGTCAGTAGTTGCCGGTTCAACGAAGCTGGGTGATTACATAATGATTGGATCCAATGTGGCCATTGACGGACATCTAGATATTGCGTCTGGGGCGATGATTCGGGCTTTTTCCGGAGTCACCAAATCGATTAAAGGGCCAGGAGCGTACGGCGGGTTTCCGACTCAAGGGTTGGCACAAAACAATCGGATGGATGTACTTCTTCGAAACATTGGGAAGCATGTGGAGAGAATCAAAGAGCTTGAAAAGCGTGTTTTGGAGCTTGAAAGCGGAAAATAAAGCACAG
>JAAKFL010000081.1 GCA_011065065.1 Chlamydiota bacterium
TTCTTCGTCATATCCTCTTACTAAATAGTATTCATCGTCAGTATCATACTCTTCGTCTTCATAGACAAGATATTCGTCTTCTTCTTCATAGCCTTGGGACTGGTTGATATAAGCTGTAGTCGCCATGCCAAAGGCCATTAATGTCATAAAACTGAAAGCTATTCTTTTCATGTTTCTCTCCTTACAAATGAATTCTGTTATTTACCGTAATTGTGATCGATTTTAGAAATTTTCACAAGTGCATCTAATCTTAAGGACTTTAGCTACAAATTGTCAAGCTTTCGATAAATAAAATTTTAATTATACGTTTTGAAATTTCTTCTTTATTGTTTATCTAAAAACGTTTATCATTTAACCAGTATCGAGGAATATATGATTGAATTTTATAAGGTTACGTCTCAGGAATTAGAATTTTGGTTGAAGGCCGAAGGGGAGCCCCTTTTTCGGAAGAAACAGATTTTTGATTGGGTTTATCAAAGAAGTGTGACCGATTGGGATTTGATGACGAATTTGAGCACAGAGTTGCGTCAAAAATTAAAATCGAATTTTCGATTGTCCACGATGGAGCTTGTTCGGGAGTCTGAGTCCGATGATGGGGAGACGACAAAGTTTCTTTGGAGGCTGAGAGAGGGGACTTATGTGGAGTCTGTTCTGATTCGCTCGGATAAGCGTCGGACGGTTTGCGTCTCGTCTCAGGTGGGTTGTCCGGCTCGCTGTGCTTTTTGCGCTTCGGGTCAAAAGGGATTTGTGCGCAATCTTACCTCATTTGAAATAGTGGAGCAAATTATCCAGATCAATCAGTATTTAGCAGAACAGGGCGAAAGAGTGACTCATGTTGTTTATATGGGAATGGGTGAGCCTCTGAAAAATTACAATGCGGTTGTGGCATCCATTCGTCAAATCAGTCATGAAGAGATGTTAAATTTATCCCAAAGGAGAATTACGGTTTCGACTGTAGGAATCATCGAGGGAATTCGACGTTTGACAAAAGAAAATATGCAGGTGAATTTGGTGTTCTCTCTCCATGCCCCTAACCAGCAGGTACGCAAAAAGATCATCCCGTATGCTCGAAAATACCCCTTGGATGAGATCATT
Source organism: Chlamydiota bacterium (assembly GCA_011065065.1). GTDB lineage: Bacteria > Chlamydiota > Chlamydiia > Chlamydiales > SLFE01 > JAAKFL01. The sequence continues at coordinate 1,096 of JAAKFL010000081.1, forward strand.
GACGGGATTGAAGAGTATGCAAGGCACACAAAACGCAATGCGACTTATGAATACATTTTGATTGAAGGAATCAATGACGAGCTGAAACATGCAGATGAATTGTGTGAATTGCTGAAAGGGAAGCAATGTGCGGTCAATCTCATCCCTTATAACCCTGTTCCAGGAGTTAGGTTGAAACGCCCAAAAACGAAAGCGATTAAACATTTTATGTATATATTGAGAAAAAATCGCTTGACCGTCACTTGCCGTTATACAAAAGGTGATGATATTGCTGCCGCTTGTGGTCAGTTAGCTTTGCAGGAAGAAATTGAATGTGATCAGAAAGCCTCATGACATTTGATGTTTCGAAAATCAAGGGGTTTCCCAGGAGTCCTGGCGTTTATGTGATGAAGGATTCTCGGGGGACTGTGCTTTACGTGGGGAAAGCAAATAATTTGCGTGATCGTGTCTCGCAATATTTTGCTCCTAGTGGAGATACTAGGCCCATGATTCCTCATTTAGTTGCTAAAGTGGTAGAGGTGGAGACCATTGTTGTCTCGTCGGAAAAAGAGGCGCTTCTTCTCGAAAACAATCTCATTAAGAAGTATAAACCTCGCTACAATGTTCTTCTCAAAGATGACAAAACATTTATTGCTTTGAAGGTGAATACTAAGCATGAGTGGCCGATGGTATCCATTGTGCGTTACCGCGGTAAGCCAAAGGCGGACGGAGTCTATTTTGGCCCCTATACAAGTGCTTATGCTGCGCGAGAAACCTTGGATTTGCTACAACGTCTTTTTCCTCTCAGAGAATGCTCAGACCAGGAAATCGTTCGGCGAAGTCGCCCCTGCATTCTTTACGATATGAAACGATGCATCGCTCCTTGTGTGGGGAAATGTACGCGAGACGAGTATGATTGGCATTTGAAACGGCTGTTAAAATTCTTAAAAGGGCAAAGTCAAGATGTCCTGAAAGATATGGAAGCTGAAATGGAAAAGGCTTCTGATGCGCTTGAATATGAAAAGGCGAGCGAGATCCTGAAAAAGATTCAAAGCATTCGAAGAACGATTGAGAAGCAGCATGTGGATAAGCCGTTGGGTGTCGACACGGATGCGTTAGGGATTTTCCGGGAAGGGGGCGAGGTTGTTCTGGCCAAAATGACCTATCGGATGGGAACGTTGACTGGGGTCAAACACTACCATTTTTCCGATGTCGTTCAAGATGACCGATCGTTGTTAACTAGCTTTCTTTTGCAGCATTATACGTCAGAATCGCAGTTGCCGCACGAGATTTTGTTGCCAATACCCAATCCTGATAAGGAAGAGCTCTCAGAACTTCTTTCTACCGATCGCTTACGAAAAGTTGCCGTGTTGGCTCCGCATCGCGGACACAAAAAATCGGTTGCGGAGATGGCGATTAGTAATGCCAAAGCGGCTTTTCATCGCGAAAAAGATGAAGATGCCATTTTAGAAAAAACGCTTTTAGAAATGCAGGAGAAACTGAAACTGAATCATTATCCTCGTAAAATTGATTGCATTGATAATTCCAATTTATCGGCATCTGAACCGGTTTCAGCGGTCGTCGTTTTTACCGATGGGAAAAAAGACACGCAACATTATCGCAAGTACAAAATTAAGGCTGCGAAACCGGGTGATGATTATGGAGCCATGTATGAAGTCTTGACAAGGCGCTATTCGAAAATGAAGGAAGAAAATTCTCTTCCAGACTTATTGATTGTGGATGGAGGAAAGGGTCAACTGAATGTTGCCTTGCGTGTATTTAAGGATTTAAATATTATCTCTATCGATGTGATTTCGCTTGTCAAAGAAAAGGGAAGGCATGATAAGGGGCAAACTGCAGAGAAAGTCTTTCTCCCAGAGGTGAAAGATCCGATTTCCTTTGGCCGGACTTCGTCGGTTCTCTTTTTGCTCCAGAAAATACGAGATGAAGCGCATCGATTTGTCATCACCTTCCAAAGGACAAGTCGCAGTAAAAAGAGACTTTCCAGTGTTTTGGATAATATTCCGGGGATTGGCGATGCCAAGCGAAAAAGTTTACTGAAAACTCTCGGTAGCTTGAAGAGAATTAAGGAGGCCAGCATCGAGGAACTGCAAATCGTTCCCAAGATTAGCAAAAAAGATGCTGGGGTTATCTATGAGTTTTTTAAAAGAAAGGATCACTAATGCAGAACGTTATCGAACTCTTAAAAAGTCGGGGATTAATCGAAGCCATCACGCATGATGAATTAACGCATCTAGTGGAGACTCCTCAAAAAATCTATTGTGGATTTGATCCGACTTCCGATTCACTTCATTTGGGAAACCTGGTTCCTATTATTGTATTAGCCTGGTTTCAGCGTTGTGGACATACTCCTTATGCCATTGTCGGGGGAGCTACAGGAATGGTAGGAGATCCCTCAGGAAAAATCCATGAGAGGCCACTTCTTGATGAAGAGACCGTCGCTCGGAATTTGAAAGGGATCCAGAAAAATCTGGAAACTGTTTTGTGTTTTGACGGCTCGCTGCCTATGCCCGTTATTCTGAACAATTATGATTGGTTTCAGGAATTCAATGTTTTGACTTTCTTGCGGGATGTTGGGAAGCAATTTCGCATGGGTCCGATGCTGGCAAAAGATGCTGTTCGGACTCGTTTGGAGTCTGAAGAGGGGATGAGCTTCTCTGAATTCAGTTATCAACTCCTACAAGGATATGATTTTTATCACCTCTACACGGAGCATGGGATCACCATTCAATCGGGGGGATCGGATCAGTGGGGAAATATTACTGCGGGAATTGACATTACCCGACGGCTGGCATCAGCGACTGTCTATGGGGTCACATTCCCTCTTTTAACCCGAAGTGACGGGAAGAAATTTGGAAAAAGCGAGAAAGGGGCCATCTGGCTCTCTCCGGAAAAACTCTCATCCTATGAGTTTTACCAGTACCTCTATCGAATCCCTGATGCAGACGTCACTCGTTTGATGCGTATGCTGACTTTTATGGATATGGAAGAGATCTTGCAGATTGAAGCCCAGATGACATCTTCGGATTATGTCCCCAACACGGCACAAAAACGATTGGCTGAGGAAGTGACCCGAATGATTCACGGAGAAGAAGGATTGGTGACAGCTTTGAAGGTCACACGTGGGGCTTCACCGGGGATGGAGACAAAATTGGACCGAGAGACACTCGAAGCCATTGCCAAGGATATGCCCAGTTATTCGGCTCGATCCGAAAAAATCATAGGTGCGAAGCTTGTCGATGTCGTGGCTGAGTTGGGAATCCGATCGAGTAAAGGAGAAGTCCGTCGATTGATTAAAAATGGCGGTGTTTATCTCAATAACAAGAAAATGACTGAAGAAGATCACGTGATTACACAGGAAGATCTCATCGACCAACAGTTACTTCTTCTAGCTTTAGGGAAGAAAAACAAAATACTCATACGAGTAGAAACGGATGATTTTCATGGGTAATGCCAGTGGATTATAAAAATTTTTTAAAAATATTCTTGAAACGAAATATAAATTCATTATTATGTGCAAATTAGAGAGTTGAAGGCTTTCTAATCAAGCAGGAAGTTTGTGGTTGGAATGAACGGAAGGCAAAAGAAAGACTTGCTTGAAAATGAGTTAGATATGACAATGTCTGTAAACAATAAAAGTGATGTTTAAACTAGGAGTTTCTTGAACATGGCAATTTTGACTAAGAAAAAAACTATGACCAAGAAAAAGCTCATTAACACGATCTCCCAGGAAAGGAAGATGCATCCGAACGATGTTCGTGCGGTGATTCAATCTTTTCTGGACAAGATGACCAGCTGTTTATCAGAAGGTGATCGTCTCGAGTTTCGTGATTTTGGGGTTTTTGAAGTTGTGGAGCGTAAAAAGAAAATTGGTAGAAATCCGAAGAAACCGGATGAGCCAATTGTAATTCCAGCCCGTTATGCGGTAAAATTTACGCCTGGAAAGAAGATGAAGAAGTTGATCGAAAGACCCATTCCTAACTATTAAGAGTGAATTGGAGATCCTTCTGTCGAGTGAGTGCTGGAGTTTTACATGACTTCAGCATTTTTTTTAACGCAAAGAGGCAAAGACACGAAGACGCAAAGATTCGTGCTTCAATTGCAGCCAATCTTTGCGTCTTCGTGACTTTGCTCCTTTGCTTTAAAAATTTATAAGGTCGGTTGGGCATTCAGCACGATGGCCGAATAGGGCTGAATGATGAGAGGCTCTGATAGGGTTTCGTTTGGTGAATCTTGCGTGCTGTCCACGAGAGTGCACCATCTTCTATTTTGTGGAGGGGTGGGGAGAATGATCTCCTTTTTCAGGTGGGAGGCATTGAAGGCGATATAAAAATCTTCTTCATTTTCGTGATCTTTCAGAGTTAGGGCGATGATTCGATCGTCTTCTTCCCAATTTCCATGCCATTCAATGTCCTGGGGACTTAAAAAATGGGCTTGTCGGAAGAGTTTATTCTCTTTTCGAAGAGATATAAGGGTCTTGAGGAATTGAAGAAGTGGATGCGAGGTCTCGATTTTGTCCCAATTGAACCAGCTGAGCTCGTTATCCTGACACCAGGCATTGTTATTGCCTTTTTGGGTGTGACGGATCTCATCTCCCATTCTCCATAAGGGAACCCCTTGAGAGAGGAATAGGGCCGTCATGAAATTTTTGATTTGATGGTTGCGGAGGTTTTGGATTTCGATGTCGTCGGTTTCGCCTTCGGCTCCACAATTCCAGCTATCGTGACAATTTGTCCCGTCGTGATTGTTCTCAGCATTCCCTTCGTTATGTTTTTCTTGATAGGAAACGAGGTCGTTAAGAGAGAATCCATCGTGACAAGTGATCATATTGATACTGTGATAGGGTTTGCGACCCGCATGATAAAGATCCTCCGATCCACAAAAACGGGTGGCAAAAGCTCCTTTTGTGAACTCCGTTCCCTTAATAAATTTACGAACATCATCGCGGAATTTCCCATTCCACTCGGCCCAGCGCCCTTCATGGGCAGGAAAGTTGCCCACATGATAAAGCCCTGCCGCGTCCCATGGCTCTGCAATCAATTTTGTATCGGCAAGAATAGGGTCTGCATTGATGGCACGGATGAGCGGAGGATTTTCCATCGGGGATCCGTCAGTGTCTCGTGTCATGATCGAAGCCAGATCGAATCGAAACCCGTCAACGTGAAATTCGCTGACCCAGTTTCTTAGTGCGGATAAAATAAGGTCGATGGAAAGAGGATGGTTACAGTTAAATGTGTTTCCACAACCTGAGAAATTGAGATCATGGTTTTCTGAGTCGAGTAGATAATATGTGTTGCGATCGAGAAATCGGGTCGGGTGAGATTGGATATCTGTGTGATTGAACACCACATCCAGAATCACTTCGATTCCATGACGATGGCACTCCCTCACCATTAGTTTCAATTCTTCGGCCGCAGCACCGGGGTTGCCCGAAGAGGCAAAGCGATTCATTGGGGCAAAGAAGCTGGTTGGGGAGTATCCCCAATAATTAAGGAGTTTTTGTTTTGTGAGAACGGAGGATTCACACTTTGTCAATTCGTTGAATTCTTGGATAGGAAGAAGTTCTATCGCGTTAAAACCCAGCTCTTTTAAGTAAGGAATTTTTTGAATGAAACCCAAATATGTCCCAGGATGATCCACATGGGACGAGGGGTCATATGTAAATCCTTTAATATGAAGTTCGTAAATTATGAGATCTCGCAGGGAAAGATGGGGAGACTGGATATTTTCCCAATCGAATGTGGTTGAGCGGTTTACGAGACTTAAGGGGGAGTAGTATCGGCTTTGTCCCGAATGGGTGTGATTTGGTTGTCCCCATGCATTTCCACTCCAAAGCTCTGGACTATAAGGGTCTGTGATCAAGGGACCTCCGTCAATACGGTAGGCATAGAGAACGAACTTTGGGAGGTTGTCGACTTGGATGTGCCAGGCATGACCGGTTCGGTTTTGGATGGGATCGAGGGAAATATCGGCAATTTGTTCAGCAATTTTTTGAGATTTTTTGTATTCGAAGAGAATTAATCTAACTGATTTAGCGTTTGGGGAATAGAGGCAAAAATTGACCTCAGATCCCAAGATTATCGGACCAAATCTGTTGGGTTGACCGTTTTCTAGTTTGAATGCGCTTGAAATAGGCATATTTTTCTAGATATAACCATTTGCAACATAATATGCAAAGTGAATATAATAAGGTTAAATGCAATTGTTGCTACAAATTTTGAGTTTAAGCTTGATTTTTAAATCAACACGAGGCAATATGAATTACTTATCATTTAGAATTAAACTGATTTCAGGAGGCGTTAATGTCTTTAGAGAATGCTAAAGAAAATTTAAAAGAGTTCGGGAAAGAGCTTGGACTAGAAGGATTGGAATTCGACGAAAATAACACATGTATTTTAGGGATTGATGACGAGTTCTCATTGCATATTACGTATGAGCCTAACTCCAAGCGTATTTATCTTTATTCCCCATTGCTTGACGGTCTTCCACCTGATGACAAAACAAAGTTACAGTTATACGAGCGTTTGCTAGAAGGTTCTATGTTAGGCGGTCAGATGGCAGGTGGTGGATGTGGTGTCGCTGTGAAGGAAGAGTTGATTTTGGTCCACTGTACTCTGGACATGGAGTATGCAGTATCTTCAGCGTTACGTGCTTTTGCACCATTGTACGTGGAGACTGTTGAAAAGTGGCGTAAGATTTGCCGAGATATCCATGAAGGTCGTTATGATCGTGAGAAAGAAGCCGAATCGTTCAAAAGACCAGACGGAAGTGAGGCCCCTGGTAAGCCAGCGGCGGTCAAGCCTAAAGGCGAGAAAGAAGCTGGTGGCCCAGGAATGATCAAGATCTAAGCCAATTTGTGCTTTTAGATCCAGATGGCGCAGATTGTTACAGGTGTATTACTTGTGACAATCTGCGCTTTCTGTTTTTTAACCGCGAAGACCGCGAAGATGCGCGAAGATGCGCGAAGAATTGTCTATCTGAGTCCTGGAGAGGCTGACAGGAAAATACCCCGTACTGGTTTTTGAGGGATTTTGGTGTCATCATGCAAGCGATATAAATCCACATACTCGAATGAGTAGGGGATTTATATCGCTTGCATGAGGACGCCGAAAGACCCAAAAACTAGCCGGGGGATTT
>JAAKFL010000082.1 GCA_011065065.1 Chlamydiota bacterium
TAGTGATTTAGTTTGTCAATTATTTATATTTATCATGGAAAATTCACGAAAAATTTATGGTGTAAAATTCTCCTTATTTAATTTCTCAACTCTGTGTCTCGGTGATCTCTGTGGTGATTTTTTTTTGTCAATCAAAAGATGTGTAGAATTGTAAGGGCAAGCCTTCGCACTCCAAGAAGGATCATTTGATTATTATCTCCTTTTAATGTATTTTAATTAGTTATGATTATAAAAATTGTAGATCGCATACGTCCATTCACTCATATTTCCGGAATAAAAGTTCCAATCCCTGGAACTTCTAGTTCTGTACAGATATTTCCTGCGCTCCTTAAGTTTTTCGAGGGGTCCGAAATCCAAAAAGAAGTTCCGCTAGAAATCGAAGGTCCCGTGAAAGAATTCACTGCTCAGCTCGACTTAACGAAAGGCTACATTAAGGTCTGGGGGCATGGCCAAAACGGTTATTTTCGCTATTACATCTTTGGGTCATCTAATTGCCCTGAAATCTCTTTCGATAAAGTTCCCAAGATCGTCACATCTGATTTTGAACAACTTTCACTGGGTTCCAACAAATCTCAAGATTGGGCTGGTGTCATGAGACGAGGAGACCTTACTGAAATTTTCCCCCTTTGGTATCTCCTAGGACAAATGGTTCCTGAAACCCCAATAAAATCTAATGAAGGGACTCTTCATCTCCTACAAGACTGTCATAGCTACGAGGACTTTCGTCGTTTGTGGTTAGCCGGCTTCGAAGGAATCATGAGCCCTCGGCTGGAAGATACCGATTACCAGGGGTTTCAATTGCCACTAGTGCAAACACCTTCTCAGTCGCCATTGCCTCTTCTAACAAAAGGTTGGCAGTTCATACGAACCCTATTTTTTGAAGAAAGAGATGAGGCCCTCCATATCTTACCCAATGTTTCTAAGGAATTTCATTGCGGTCGGATAGTCGGGCTCTCAACACAAGATGACTCAAAAGTAAACTTAGAATGGACGAAGAAAAAATTGCGTCGCATGGAAATTCGTTCTACAAATGATTGTGAAAAAAAGATCGTTTTTCCAAAAGGGTTTAAAAGTTTTCGATTGAGAACAAAGAAAACTGAAAAGGGTGAAAGAATGCCCTGTGACACTATTCTGAAGCTAGAAAAAGGAAAATCTTATATAATCGATAACTTAAAAAAGTGACGACATGAACAATACATTGCAGAACATTGACACTGAATATCAAAACCTCTTTCACCTCACCGATTCCAAACCCCATAAAATTTTAGGCCTCTTAACCGATGAATCGGGATCGCAAGTGATCCGCATTTGGCGTCCCGGAGCTGAACAGCTTCAGCTTGAAATTGAGGGCAAGACCATCAAAGCCAAACAAGTTTGTTCTGAAGGTTTGTTCGAAGTTGTTTGCGAAAAACCTATAGGATCCCTGGATTATAAGATTTATCAACCCGATGGATCCTTGACTTTTGATCCGTATTCCTTTGAGCCGACATTAGGAGATGTGGACCTTTACCTTTATGCGAAGGGGGAGCACTACGACTTGTATCGGGTGATGGGAGCTCGTGTGATTGAGGTCGACGGTGTCAAAGGAGTGCGGTTTACTGTCTGGGCGCCTTCTGCATCTCGCGTTTCGATTGTGGGAGATTTTAATTCATGGGATGGTCGGCTGAATCCTTTAAGCTTGCTGGGACAATCAGGTGTTTGGGAGATCTTTGTCCCTGGGCTTCAGCAGGGAGCTCGCTACAAATTTGAAATCCGGTCTGCCACCGGCAACCTCATTTTAAAGTCAGATCCTTTTGCATTAGCCGGTGAACGGAGACCTAAGAATTCTTCTGTTGTGAGCGATTACGCACAGTTTCAGTGGACGGATCAGAAATGGATGGAAGATCGAGAAGACCATAAGGACCATAAAATCCCCATGGCAACATACGAAGTTCATTTGGGGTCTTGGAGACAGAACAACGGTCAATTCTATAATTATCGCGAGCTTGCACATCTTCTTTCCGATTATGTTTTGGAGATGGGATTCACCCATATCGAACTGTTGCCTGTGACGGAACATCCCTTAGATGAGTCATGGGGTTATCAGGTGACAGGATACTTTGCACCCACAAGCCGCCACGGAACAATTGAAGACTTTCAGTATTTCGTCAACATCATGCATGAAAAGGGGATCGGGGTCATTTTGGATTGGGTTCCTGCTCATTTCCCAACTGATGTGTTTTCTCTGGGTAATTTTGATGGAAGTGCTCTTTATGAGCATGAAGATCCGCAAAAAGGGTACCACCCTCATTGGAATACGCTCATCTTCGAGTTCGGTCATCCAAAAGTGAGCAATTTCCTGATTGCGAGCGCTCTTTTCTGGTTGAAAGAGATGCATATCGATGGTTTGCGTGTCGATGCTGTGGCCTCTATGCTCTACTTGGATTATGGACGAAATTACGGAGAATGGAATCCAAATCCCTATGGGGGAAAAGAGTATATTGAAGCGATTGATTTCTTTAAGCATCTCAACTCTGTTGTACATGAAAGGGTGCCCGGAGCTTTGATGATCGCAGAAGAGTCGTCGAGCTTTCCCGGTATCACCACTCCCGTTCAAGAAGGCGGGCTTGGATTTGATATGAAGTGGAATATGGGTTGGATGAATGATTCGCTGGTATACTTTTCAACTGAAATGGATCAACGACCTAACGAACACCATCATCTCACTTTTAGTCTGGTCTATATGTTTACCGAGAATTTTGTAGCAGCCCTTTCGCATGATGAGGTGGTGCACGAAAAGAAGACACTCCTTGGAAAGATGCCAGGAGACATCGAACAGAAATTTGCCAACTTGCGTCTTCTATACAGTTATATGGTCTGTCAGCCGGGAAAATATTTGATTTTTATGGGAGGAGAGTTCGGTCAGTTCAATGAATGGAACTGTAACAGGGAACTCGATTGGATGGTTCTGGAATTGGACATTCACCGGCAGTATCACCAGATGGTGAAGCAATTGAACCATTTTTACCAAAAATATCCGGCCCTGTGGGAAAAGGACTTTACTGAAGATGGATTTGAGTGGGTGGTTTATTCAGATAGAATCAATAGTGTGCTTGCATACTTGAGAAAAGGAGATCAATCAACTCTTCTTTGCGTTCACAATTTCCAGCCAAAATATCATTCAAATTATTACCTGAAATTGCCCGGAGTTCACACGGTTAAAGAGGTCTTTAACACCGATTCTAAAGAATATGGTGGGACAGGAAAAAATTCTCTCAATGAAATCATCGTGAAAAATGAAAAAGGACATCCAGAAGGAGTCATCATTTCGATTTCTCCATTAGCGACGCAAATTTTTGAGGTGGAGCTGACATGAAGGCTGAATACGATAAACTGTGCCAAGAGGTTTGGGAGCATAATCGACGGTACTATGTCGAACATCGCCCGACAATCTCGGATACAGAATTTGACCATCTCTTGGCCAAAATCGAGCAAATGGAAAAGGAACATCCTGAATGGGTCACCGTTTCTTCTCCCACACAAAGAGTCGGTGAGCAACCTACGAAGGGATTCAAATCAGTCACACATAAAGTACCGATGCTTTCCTTGGCGAATACTTATTCTAAGGAAGAAATCGAAGATTTCATTAAGCGGATGCATAAGCTTGAGGGAAAAAAGGAGGTTTCCTACTGCTGTGAACTGAAAATGGATGGGACTGCCGTCACATGCATTTATGAAAACGGAGTCTTTGTTCAAGGGATTACCCGAGGAAATGGAAAAAAGGGAGATGATATCACAACGAATCTCCGAACTATAAAATCACTCCCTTTGCAGCTCTACGGAAAAGATGTCCCAAAAAAACTGGAGGTTCGTGGTGAGGCCTACATGCCTCATGCGGTTTTTGAAGAGTTGAATCAAGCGAAAGAAGAGGCGGGAGAAGAGCCTTGGGCGAATCCTCGGAATGCCGCCGCGGGTTCACTCAAATTATTGGATCCACGTGAAGTTTCCAGGCGAAATCTTGCCGTCAAGTTTTATGCGATTGCAGATATTGATGGACTCCCTGTCAAAACACAGTACGAAACTCATCAATACTTAAAGAAACATGGGTTCCCGATCTTGGCCGAAGTAAAGCTTTGCCATTCCATTGATGATATTTGGAAATTTGCCGAAAAAGTGCTGAAGCTCCGTCTAAAACTGACTTATGACATCGACGGGATTGTCATCAAGGTTGATTCCCTTTCTGCTCAAAGGAAGATGGGAGCCACAGGAAAAAATCCCCGGTGGGCCGTGGCGTATAAATTTGCAGCCGAACAGGCGGAAACCAAGATCGAGGGAATTACCGTGCAAGTGGGGCGGACTGGAGTCCTCACTCCCGTTGCCGAGCTGACACCTGTCTTTCTTGCCGGGAGCACGATCGCACGTGCCACGCTTCACAATCAGGACGAAGTCAAACGAAAAGACATTCGAGTCGGAGACTTTGTCATCATTGAAAAAGGTGGTGATGTCATTCCGAAAGTCACATCCGTCGTGACGGAAAAACGTCCATCCGGCACATCTCCGTGGCATATGCCCAAAAAATGTCCCAGCTGCGGAACTCCAGTTGAACACATTGAAGAGGAAGTGGCCATTCGTTGTCCCAATATCGAGAGATGCCCCGAGCAAAATCTTCGTCGCTTGATCTATTTTGCTAGCAAACATGCGATGGACATTGAAAACTTAGGGGACAAAGTCGTTGAGCAGCTTGTTAAGCACGGTTATGTTAAAGCTCCCTCTGACATCTATACTCTCACACCAAATCAATTAGCTCAGCTTGAAGGGTTCAAAGAAAAATCGGTCTCTAATTTGATTGAAAGCATTGAAGCTTCAAAGAAAGTTTCTTTTCCCCGATTCATCATGGCTTTGGGCATTAAATACGTCGGAATAGGAACAGCAGAACTCATTGCCTCGAAGGTCGGAGACATTCAAGGTCTGATGAAAGCTTCGTACGAAGATCTGATTCAGATTGATGGCATTGGTGATAAAGTGGCTCAGTCTGTTACGGAGTATTTTGAGAATTCTCATCATCTTAAAGAGATTGAGCGGATGACTTCATTGGGAGTTAACCCGGAAAAAGTTAAAGTCGTCACCTTTACTGGTCATGAATTTGAGGGAAAATCCTTTGTTTTGACAGGGACTTTAGAAAATTATACACGACAAACCGCAGCCGCTTTGATCAAAGAGCGGGGAGGAAAAGTTTCTTCTGCGGTCAGCAGTAAAACCGATTTTGTGTTAGCGGGTGAGAGTTCCGGCTCCAAGCTCGACAAAGCCGAGAAGTTGGGAATCCGCGTCTTAACCGAATCCCAATTCGAACGGATGCTTTAAAAAATCTTTGGAGAGGCGATTGCAAAAAGATTGTTGCTAGTTCTCGTAGCCTGAAAGGCTACAATTGCAACAGCCCAGGGCATCGCCCTGGGTTTCGGTATGTCATGATATCGCAGCCTGAAAGGCTGCAAGACGTACGTCTAGATTTTAAGATGAACAAGGTTCTATTTTTAAATTGTCCTTGGCCTCTTGCAGCCCTACAGGCTGCAAATTCATCATCGCCAATACCCAGGGCGATGCCCTGGGCTGTTGCAATTGTAGCCTTTCAGGCTATGAAAACGAACTGAAATCTTTTTGCAATCGCCTCTGGAGTGCGCCTGTGAAGGGTGATACACAACTATTCATTGACAGAAAGACGCGCGATCCGCATACTTGCAGCAGGTTTATTCAAAATGGAGGGTATATGGAACCTGCGACAATTAATTCCCATGCGCCGCATGGTGATCTTTATAAATCAGAAGTGAAAAAACAGACGGTGAAGTGTGATTTTGGAACCGTGGAACGGATTATCGGAGCGACGGCCGTAAGCGCTGGTCTAACGGTCGCAATCGTTATTCTAAGGGCTATTGTCCTTTTTTCAAATGAAGAAACGCGTAGATGTGAACGGATGTACGAAGCCCCTGGTTTGGAAGAGGGAAAAATTGTTATCACCGATGCACGTAGACATTATTTTTGTACAACGGGCAATGTCGGAGGTTGGTTTGTTGGGATATTGTGGTCTGTTCCCCTTGGCGCAATAGTAAGTCTTATATTTTATGAAATATTAGAGTGCTGTATCTCCCCGCCAAAAAAAAATAAAGATTAAGGGCTTTTTGCCTTATCCGAGCCATAAAATAAACTCGCATTGGCTAAATTATGTCGGGCATGGGGAAAGAGCTCGTTCATTTCCTTTAGGAGCTGATCGACCTGTTTCCTCTTTGAATTTTGCCCTACAGGACATTGGCATGAAATTCTGGCAAACCCTTCTCCTGACTTGTGCTTAAAAAATGTCCCAGCTGTGGAAAACCTGTCGAACATATTGAAGAGGAAGTGGCTATTCGTTGTCCGAATATTGAAAGATGCCCCGAGCAAAATCTCCTTGGGACAGAGGAAAAGTTTCTTCTGCGGTCAGCAGCAAAACCAATTTTGTGTTGGCAGGGGATAATGCAGGATCCAAACTGGAGAAAGCCGAGAAGCTCGGGATCCGGGTCTTGACAGAAACGCAATTCGAGCAGCTGCTTTAGCTGCATATCTTGAAAAAAAAATCCTGTCCATCCTTTTTATCCTATTATCCTGAGAAAAAAACAGGATAAAAAGATAGTCAGGATGGACAGGATGAGTAAAAATCACCGCCTCAGATCAATAAAGTCCACAAAATTAGGATCACCTAACGGCAACGATGCCATATAGTCGATGAAAATCAAATTGTGATGACAATACAGGGCCCATTTGCCCGCTTCGATCTCTGCCATTCGATTATCATAATCAATCAGCAATTTGCACTGAATGACTTTGGCTTCATAATCTACAAGAGCAACATTCTGCTTATGCGTTAGCTGATCTTTTGCCTTTTCAACTCCGGCAAGTAGCTCAGGATCACTCAAAAGAGCCTCATAGTATTCACTGACCTCTTGAAGATATTCTTCTCTTTCTTTTGCAGTCAATAACCCTTCATCATATTCGACCCAGATCGCATACACAGCTCGATTCCACTCTTCTTTCAGTTCCCGAAAAAGAACCACTGCAGGATTCTCATCGTATTGGGCCCGCGCATCATCCAATGCGACATCCCTTAAGAATTGATGAGGAGATAGCAAAATGTTTAGCTCTTGCTCCAATATTTTTTTTGCCATGGACACATTGTTGCGTCTCAAAATGAAATCTTCTTTAACCATGTGTAAATCGCCCAATTCGTGGGGATAAAGCATCTCGGCAAAGACTGCATCATGAATATCAAAAATGTCAGTGAGGTCTGCAATACAGAACTCAGAGAACTTTCGTGGATTGCGATTAGCCTGAATGGAATTTTCTTTGATAAACATATTTCGTCGTTCATACGGTGTCAATGTGAGGTGAGAGCGACCTTTGACATAAGCATGTTTAAAACCATATTGCATATCTTCTGCCCGTTTTTCCCTAATGACCTCTGGATCGTTCAAATAGGGTTGAAAGGCCATAAAGATACCAATCGCAGCAGGCAAAAGCGCGACCATTGCCACAGGAGGGGTGTTCCAAATGGTTAATGTAAAAACTACCAGTGATAAAATAATCGCGATGATACCAAATGCCTTACCCCAAAAACGAGTGTCCATAAGGGAAGGGGTGTTCATAAAAATTTTCCCTTCGATGACCACATACTCGTCTGAGTTCACATTTGATAGGGGTTCAGTCAAGTCGCTTTCAGGATTGACGGTAGGGACAGTGTGCTTTTCTATTAACGGAATTCCTTCACGATAAGGAGAGGGCATTTCAGGAGTTTTAAGGTCCGAAAATAACTGGTGTAAGACCTCTTCTAAGTTTTGGGAATCCACAGCTCCGGTGACCGTTAGCTCCATGATATCTGGTCGGTACCATTCAGTGTACAAGTTCTGCAGCTGCTTGGGAGTAAATGTATTCAAAGTGGCATTCAGATACTCAAGAGTCTCTTCAATTTCATCTGCCTTCTGTGACTCAAACATCTCCTTCACTTCAGACCGTGCTTGCTCAACAGCAAAAGTTGACAACGATCCTTTATGAGACAATTGTGCGATTAAATGAAGTGTTGAAATGAGTTCTTCCTGTTTCTCTTCGGGAAT